>CAMKSY010000132.1 GCA_946415545.1 uncultured Pelosinus sp.
AATTAATTCCCTTACAAAACGCAATCTTTATTGCTAAGATTTCAATAGAATTTATCTTTGTAAATGAAAGGAGGGGCTTATTAGATGCAGGGAACGAACATGTCCTGGTAAGATCGTAATGGCAGTAAGTGTTTATTTTGCTTGGAAAACATGTATGGGGGAGTAAAATGGATACCATAATAAATCTATTTGAGCTGCAGGTAGAGCAATACCCGGAAAGAATTGCAGTAAAAAGCAACCAGAGCCAAATGACGTATAAAGAATTAAACGAATTTGCAAATCATATAGCGCATCATATACTTGCTGATTCACAGAAAACAGAGAGAGCACATACAATCGCTCTGCTTTTTGAACACGGTACGGAGATGATTGCCGGAATATTAGGAGTGCTAAAGGCTGGGAAGGCCTATGTCGCATTGGATCCGGAATATCCCATTGAGAGATTAGTCTATATATTGCAGGATTCAGGATGCCAGATTGTAGTTACCAATGATGCCAATGCTCTATTAGTCGAAAGCTTAAAACAATGCGGCAGCAATATTGAAGTTATAAATATTGACAAGATGACAAAGACAGAGCTACTGAAAAGGAATCCTGGTACATTAATCGATCCTGCCAATCTGTGTTATATCATTTATACATCAGGTTCTACGGGAAACCCTAAAGGGGTAGAACAAAATCATCTAAATATAGTTTACTTCACAAAAGTCCTGACAAATCAAATGACGATTACCCCTTTGGATCGAATAGCTCTGTTTACTTCATATAGTCATCAAATCGCTGCGATAGATATCTTTGCAGCGCTGCTTAACGGTGCTGCTGTGTATCCTTACGACGTCAAAAGGGAAGGAAGCATGGAACGACTTGCAAAATGGCTTGAAGAAGAAGAGATTACCATATATCATTCGGTACCCACAGTGTATCGGTATCTTATGGAGACAATGTTGGAAAAGCAGAAGTTCCTACACATTAGGCTTATCATGCTTAGTGGTGAAACCGTTTATAAGAAGGATATGGAACTTTATAAGAAGCATTTTTCCGATGACTGCAAGCTAGTAAATTTGGCGGGTGCTTCTGAAGTATACTTTACTACCACCTATTTCGCGGATAAGAATACAAAATTAATTGGGGAAACCGTACCGATAGGTTACGCAGCGGAAGGCGTAGTGATAGATTTACTGAATGAGGATGGTAACCCAATTGAGGTAAACCAAATCGGCGAGATCATTTACAAAAGTCGATATATTTCAACCGGATATTGGAATATGCAGGAGAAAACAAGAGAAGTATTTCAGAGAGATCCAGTAGAGAACGACGTTCTAGTTTTTAGGAGCGGGGATCTAGGCAGATTATTGCCAGATAACAGTATTGAATTTATTGGCAGAAAAGATTTTCAGGGGAAAGTTAGGGGTTATCGCATAGAACTGGGAGAAATAGAGGCATTACTAGGGGAAATTGAAGGAATAAGAAGTTGTGTTGCAGCTTTCGTAAAGAAAGATAACGAAAATTACTTAGTAGCCTACTATGTTACAACAAATAATATTCAACTACGTAGTGGAGATCTGAAAAGGATTCTCAGAAAGAAACTTCCTCATTATATGATACCTTCTAGCTTAGTGCAATTGGAAAGCATGCCTTTGACTCCCAATGGAAAAGTAGATAGAAAAAACTTACCTGAGCCTGAAACCATTGCAGTCAAGGAAGATTATGCTGCGCCTATTACAGATACAGAGCAAAAGCTGGCTCAAATATACGAAGACATTCTTAAAATAGAATGCATAGGTTTAAATGATAATTTTTTTGAATTAGGAGGCCATTCGTTAAAGGCCATTGTTCTTGCCTCCAGGGTGCATAAAGAATTTAATATGGAATTGTCCTTAAGCCAGATTTTTGCCACTCCAACCATAAAGGATCTTGCCCTTTATTTAGAACATGCTAGTAATAGTATCTATCAGTCAATATCTCCAGCTGAAGAAAAAGAATTTTATAGAGCATCGCCTGCGCAAAAGGGAATGTACATATTAAGACAGCTGGAAGATGCCAATACCAGCTATAATGTGACAGAAGCTATGGTAATTGTCGGTAAGTTGGATAGGGATAAGGTAGAAGAAATATTCAAGCAGCTTATCAGAAGGCATGAAGCGCTGAGGACTTCTTTTGAATTTGCTCAAGGGATACTTGTGCAGAAGGTTCATCCTGATGTGGAGTTTAACATGGAATATAGTCAGGCACAGGAAAAAGATGTGCCTGGTATAGTGAGACAATTCAGAAAACCATTTGATTTACAATCTGCACCTTTGATAAGAGTGGTCTTGATCAAGGTGGGGAATGACAAGCATATTCTAGTGACTGACTTGCATCATATCATCATCGATAGTATAGCTACAGGAGTAGTATGTAAGGAATTTGCTGCCTTGCTCAATGGAGAAAAGCTTCCTGAAGTAAAACTGCAATATAAGGATTTCTCCGAATGGCACAATGAGATGCTGGATGGTGGGATGTTAAAAAAACAGGAAGAGTATTGGCTGAGCATGTTTCCCGATAAGATTCCTGTCCTTGAAATGCCCCTTGATTATAAACGGCCGCAAGTGCAGACTTTCAGTGGTGCAAGAATAAAATATACAATACCTGCTGATCTTGTTAGAAGAATGGACAATCTTGCTAGGACATCTAAATCCACCTTAAATGCTGTGACGTTTTGCGTATTTGCCTTGCTCCTTAATAAATATAGTAAGCAAGAGGATATAGTCATCGGAATTACGACCGCAGGGAGAACGCATAGTGATATTGCCGACATTGTCGGTATGTTTGCTAATTTTTTACCGATAAGAACCACCATTGATATAGAAAATACAGTAGTAGAATGCCTTACCAACATAAATCATACGCTGATTCAAGCCTATGATTGCCAGGATTATCCCTTTGACAGGATCGTAGAGAAGTTAGGGAAAAAAGTGGACCGCAAGAGAAATCCTCTATTCGATACCATGCTCATCTTTCACAACGAATTCGAATCAGTAGACAACCTACATGCTAAGGATCTGACTTTTTCTAGCTATGAGGTGGAGAATGAGACCGCTAAGTTAGATTTCAAAATAGATATGTATATTAGTCAGAAAAATGGGTTGGAATGTGTACTAGAATATAATACTGATCTTTTTATGCCTGAAAGTATGCATGACTTATTGCAGCATTTTAGATTGCTTATTGATAAGGCCATAGAGAATCCTGACAGAAAAGTGAAAGACATTGAAGTGATAACACCAGCAGAACAACAAAGGATTGAAGTAAAGAGGAAACGTGCGAGTGCTGCATATAAAAAACAAGCAAAAGCCTATTGGGAAAAGTATTTAGAAGAGTATGAAGGTCGGACTGATTTCCCAAGTTATAGCAGAGGGACTGGGAACCAATCTGTTCTTACGAAAGAACATCATTTCATTATTGATAAGAAAGATAGTGCAGCTTTAAAGGATATGGCAGTCTTTTATCAGGTATCAGTTGAGAGTCTGATTTTGGCCATATGGGGAACGATTCTTCAAAAATACAATAATACATTAGATGTTTTGTTTGGATTGGTATCTCAGGAGGAAGCAAAAACATCCAATCGATGTATCGTTCCTGTCAGGGTAAAGGGGAAGAGAGCAGATACGTTAATGAATCTGGCAAAGCGTATTCACCAAGATCAGGTAGCGGCTAGTGAATATAGCTATATTTCTGTCAGTGAAGCAGCCTCCCCGAAATGGAATGATGAACGAATCAGTCATAGTATTTCATTCACAGAATATCTGCCTTCACAGCAAAAGGAAAACGATGAAGGAGAAGAGGCTGCAGAAGAAAAGGGTTTCCAAGTGAAAATACTAGCTGGTGATGAGTTATCCGTAAGGTTTATCTATAATCGGTTTGTTTATAGTGAAGATACTATCCAGGCGATAGAGGGAAATCTACTAAGGGGCATACAAACGGTCATTCATGATCCTGAGATTTTGTGTATGGATATGAATATACTTAGTGAGCTAGAAAAGAGGGAATTACTTTTTCAATTCAATGATACAATAGCTGCTTATCCCAAACATAAAACAATTCATTCTGTATTTGAAGAACAGGCAGAAAAAACACCTCATCATATTGCAGCCATCTTCGAAGACAAAAAGTTGACGTATTTAGAATTAGATACTGCCGCCAATCATTTGGCAGCCATCTTAAGAGAAAAAGGTGTTATACCCAATAGTATTGTAGCGATAATGGTGGAACGTTCTCTAGAGATGCTGATTGGCATCTTAGGGATATTAAAAGCTGGGGGTGCATATTTGCCTATCGATCCCGACTATCCTGAAGATAGAATCAAGTTCATGCTTGAAGATAGTCAGGCGAAGATCGTATTAACGCAAACTGATTATGTATCACATGTGGAATTTGATGGCATTACGATTCCGATAGAAAATCGTATAGACCTTGAAAGTAAGAATCGCAAAATCGAAAAAGTAAATTCCTCTAGTGACTTGGCTTACGTTATTTATACTTCTGGATCTACAGGAAAACCAAAAGGCGTTATGATAAAGCATTATGCTGTTATAAATCGTCTGAACTGGATGCAGAGAAAATATCCTTTGACAGAGAGAGATCTAATATTGCAGAAGACCCCATTTACCTTTGATGTCTCCGTATGGGAATTATTCTGGTGGTCCTTTGCAGGAGCCAGTGTCTGCTTCCTTAATCCAGGGGGAGAAAAGATTCCAGATGAGATAATTGAAGCTATTGAAGAGCATAAGGTGACTACTCTGCACTTTGTACCTTCCATGCTTGCTGTATTCTTAGAATATGTAAAAAACTATACAGATTTAGATAGGTTAGCAAGTCTTAAAAGAGTATTTGCCAGTGGGGAGGCCCTGAATGTAAAACAGGTACAAACCTTCAATAATCTATTATTTAGCAGCAATGGCACCACCTTACATAATCTTTATGGGCCGACGGAAGCTACAGTAGATGTATCCTATTTTGATTGCTCAGAGGGATATGAAACGAATATAGTACCTATCGGAAAACCCATCGATAATATACGATTATACATTTTAGATCATAATCTTGACTTAATGCCAATGGGAGCCATTGGAGAATTATGTATAGCAGGGGACGGAGTGGCTGCCGGGTATCTGAATCGCCAGTCATTAACAAATGAGAAATTTGTTAATGTAGTGAAACTGGCGAATGAAAGGATCTATCGGACAGGTGATTTAGCCAGATGGCTGCCAGATGGCAATATAGAATATATGGGAAGAAATGATTTTCAAGTGAAAGTTCGGGGAAATCGAATTGAATTGGGAGAAATTGAAAATCAGCTGCTACATATTGAGGCGATTAGAGAAGCCATTGTATTAGCGAAACAGGATAAAGATAAAAATACATACCTGTGTGCTTATTATGTAGCAGAGAAAGCCATTCAAGAAGCTAAATTGATAGAAATCGTAAGGCAGGGGCTGCCTGACTATATGATTCCCGCTCATTTCATCCACCTTCATTCCATGCCGGTCACAGCAAACGGAAAATTGGACAGAAAGGCATTGCCAGAGGTAGATCGGCAATGGAGAACTAATGAGGAAAGAACCATGCCTAGGAATCCAATAGAGACTCGTCTTTGGCAAATATGGGCGGAGGTGCTGGGAATCGATATCATGAGCGTGGAAGATAATTTCTTCTATTTGGGAGGCGATTCCTTAAAAGCGATTGCCCTTGCCAACAGGATCAATAAAACGATGGGGACCAATATTAAGATTACAGATTTGTATTTGCATCAAAGTATTGAAGAAATGGCAGCAGCGATAGGAGAAAGATGACATATTGCAAGTCCGCCATGTTGATCTGAGTAATGATTAAAAATAAGGGAGAGATTGTAATGAGAAATATTACTGACAATATATATTATCATGTGGATGATGTTTTGATGGAACGTGGTGAAGGGATTAAAATAATTGACTCCAAAGGAAGAGAATACATTGATTGTGCATCAGCTACTTTTAATTTGAGTTTAGGATATAGCAACAAAGAGGTAATTGATGCTGTCAAAGAACAAGCCGATAGACTCATTCATGCTACATCCTCCTTTCAGACTAGTCCAATCAATGAATTAGTCGGGAAGCTAGTGGATATCACTCCTGCTAATATCACCAAAGTGCATCCGAAGGTTTCTGGAGGATCGGTTGCGAATGAAGGGGCTATTAAAATGGCTCAATATACTACCGGTAAGAGAGATGTTATTAGTTTATTCAGGAGTCATTTGGGGCAAACCTATATGACGATGGGGTTATCTGGTAACTCCTTCAGAAAAGAGCCATTCCCCGTATCCTGCTCTACAGGTATTCAAATACCAGATCCTTATTGTTATCGCTGTTTTTATAAACAAAAACCTGAGAATTGTGGCATGCTTTGTGTAGAGAGGATTCATGATTTTATCGAGTATGCCAGTAGTGGACAAGTGGCTTGTATCATTGTGGAGCCTATTTCAGGGAACGGCGGTAATGTAGTGCCTCCTAAAGAGTATTTTACAGCCCTTAAAAAGCTCTGTGATGAAGAAGGGATGGCATTGATCTTAGATGAAATACAGACTGGATTTGGGCGTACCGGAAAAATGTTTGCTGCGGATTATTATGAAGTACAGCCTAATATCATGACAGTCGCTAAAGGGTTAGGAGGAACAGGATTCCAAGTTGCTGCCATATTGACAGAGGAAAAGTATGCGGGAATGGATTCTCATCATCACTCGTTTACCTATGGGGCCAATGTCATGGCTGCTGCTGCCGCTTGCAAAACATTAGATATAATCACTCGTCCTGGTTTTCTGGACAATGTAACCTTGACTGGTGACTACATTATGAGAAGAGTAAAGAAAATGCAGGAGAGATATCCATTCATAGGTGATGTCAGAGGGGTAGGGCTGATGATTGGCGTTGAAATTGTTGATATTGAAGGAAAGCCTGATACTCCGTTGACAAACAAAATTGCTAAGAATGCTATGAATTATGGTTTGATCCTCCGCACTTCCCGTTATGGATATGGCAATGTGTTTAAAATCAGACCACCACTTATTATCACATTACAAGAGGCGGAGGAACTTTGTGATCGATTAGAAAAAGTACTGGAGGAAACAAAGTGAAGCAGTTTATTCTTGAATTAGCGGAATCTGTGTATAAGGAGGTATCCAAATCACGAGGCTTGCTAAAAAACAGGTTTGTACATGGATATTCTATTGGTGGAGACGCTCAGTTTGATATTGATCAAACTGCCGAAGAAGCTGTCTTAGACTTTATCGCAGCAAGCAAGAAGGAAGTTGCCGTATATACAGAAGACCAGGGGCTTATAACCTTTGGGGAAAATCCGGAATATATCATGATCATTGATCCCATCGATGGGACGAGGCCTTTAGCAGCAGGCCTGGAAATGTCATGTATATCCATAGCCGTTTCTAAATACTCACAAGAAGCTAAAATCAAAGATGTACAGTATGCATTGATAAAAGAGTTGAAAAGCGGTGCATATATCTACAGTGATTATCAAATGAAAGGCATTGAATATCAAGGTTACCCGGTTTCCTTACCGAATTTAAGCAAGAATAACGATCTGGGTAACATGTTCTGGAGCATTGAATTTAATGGACATCCTGCAAAATTAATGTTGGATGCATATGGTCATCTGGTTGACCGTTCGGCCAATAACGGCGGTATATTCATATTCAATAGTGCTACATTTTCGATATCAAGAATCATTACTGGACAATTGGATGCTTATGTGGATATTGGTAATCGACTCTTAAAAGATAATCCAGCGTTATTGCCTTTGTTTCAAAGTGTAGGAAATGGGAAAGTACTCCATTTATTCCCTTATGATATTGCTGCTATTGTATTTCTGGCGCAAAAAGCCGGAGTGGTGATTACGGATGCCTATGGAGAAACTCTGAATGAAACGCTGCTTACTGATCTTAGTTATCACAACCAGCAATCTTGTATAGCTGCTTCCACTCCTGAACTTCATCAAAAATTACTGAAAAATATCAACTGGTAATGATCAATATAGCTGAAGGATTATGACAATCATCACAAGTTTTAAAAGTGAGAGGGCAGTTGAGGGCCTTGCCTTGAAAAAGCATTGCTGTCATGTTCATAAGAAGATTTTCTATGAAAATTTAATAACGTATAGCTCAAGAAACCCACGAATTTCGTGGGTTTCTTGAGCTTGATTTTTTTGATGAAGGTTGGGATGCTGCCCAGAGTGGATAACATAACATTGCCTATATGTCACTATATAGTGTAAAATAAACGAATTACAGAGTTTGTTATAAGGGGAAATTGTTTATGATCCAAACTGCAAATCATCAAGTGACAATTCGATCATTAAAGGGGCAGCTCTTAGCGGTTTATGAATATCTAGTAGAACATAATGATCCAGAAAATGCGGCCAAGGTTAAGCAATTAGCTGGTAAATTAATACAAGAGGAATTTGCCATTGCATTTTGCGGACATTTTTCTGCGGGAAAATCAACGATCATTAATCGCTTGGTGGGGGAAAATTTACTGCCGTCAAGTCCGATTCCAACCAGTGCCAATCTTGTAAAAGTCAAAGCGGGGGAAGAGTATGTAAAGGTATTTTTTAAAAACGAAAAACCTCGTTTATATCTCGCTCCCTATGATTATAAAATGGTAAAAAACTATTGCAAGGATGGAGATCAGATCCAGTCAATTGAAATTAGCCATTCGGATTCTCGGCTGCCAAATCAAACCGTTATTATGGATACTCCCGGTATTGATTCTGCAGATGACGCCCATCGCATTGCTACGGAATCTGCCATTCATCTTGCTGATTTGATTTTTTATGTAATGGATTATAATCACGTTCAATCCGAATTGAATTTTATGTTTACAAAAGAGCTGACAGAAGCCGGCAAAGAAGTTTATCTTGTTATTAACCAAGTTGATAAGCACTCCAATCAGGAGCTTTCCTTTGAGGAATTTAAAACAAGTGTGGTTGAATCCTTTTCATCATGGGGCGTGAAACCAGCTGCTATTTTTTATACCTCTTTAAAACAAGACGATCATGAATATAATCAATTTGTAGAATTGCAGGCTTTTCTGTCGGAGCGTTTAAAAGAGAAAGATAGTTTACTCCTCCAATCTATTTTTCATTCCCTGCAGAAAATTATCAAAGACCACTTGGATGTAACAAAGAAAAAGAATGAATTGGAGTTAGAGCCCTTCAAGAATATCTTAAATGAATTATCTGCTGGGGAGCAGGAAGAGTTAGCTGATAATTACAGCCGACTGTGTGAAGAGAAAAACGCTTTAGGTGAGGGGCCGGAAAAGGCAGAAAGCGAATTTGATGCCGAGGTTAATAAAATCATGGCAAACGCCTATTTGATGCCCTTTGAAACCAGAGCCCTTGCGGAAAGTTATCTTGAATCGTGTCAGGGCGATTTTAAGGTTGGATGGCTGTTTACCAAACAAAAAACCTTAGCTGCAAGAGAGGAAAGACTAGATCTCTTTTACCAGGGAATACTCGAAAAAACAAAATCACAGATCGAGTGGCATCTTCGTGATTTTCTGCTGCGTTTTTTAAGGAACAAGGGGATCCCCAATGAAGAACTGCTTGCCAAAATCCAGAGTTTTAATGTTCAGTTTTCAAAGGAGTTATTAGAATCCGCTGTAAAAACGGGGGCACGTTTATCGGACACTTCGGTTATAAATTATACGGATAATGTAGCAACTGCAATTAAACTTTTGGCTAAAAGTGCTTTAGCTGCGCTTAAAAGCGAAATGCTCAATGCCCTGCAGGATAAAAATACAGTTCTTCAAGCAAGAATAACCCAAAAATCAGCAAGCCTGGAACGATATATCACCGCTCTTGAACAGCTGAAAAAATATGAGTCAGCTGAGAGTCTTGAGCAACGATCCCTGGAAATGCTGTTTAACAGGGCAAGTGGGATCGAGGATGATCATTTACAGTTGTTTGATTTGAAAGAAGAGGAATTTGAAATCGTTTATGGGGAAACCGGGCAGGTTCCAGAGGTACAGAAGAAGTCCATTATCCCGATGAACAAGCCAATCCCAACAGAAAAAACTCCATTACCTGCCAACGCCTCAGAACGGATGAAGCAGACCGCTGAAAAATTAAAAAAGACGGCGCAGCTCGTTCAAGGTTTACCAGGCTTTAAGAAGCTTGCAGGCGAACTGAAGGAAAAGGCGGAACGATTAGATCAGAAAGGC
>CAMKSY010000133.1 GCA_946415545.1 uncultured Pelosinus sp.
CTCTTCAGATTCTTTGCATTTCTTCGCACCTGCGCGGTTCATACTTTCGTTATTATTACATTTCTTTTTGCATTCTCTGGCGAATCACTCTTGCAACATGTATACCGCTGGCACTGGCCTGAGACAGACCGCGTGTAATGCCTGCTCCATCTCCAATGCCAAACATATTTGGAATTTCCGTCTCCAGCTGCTCTGTCAACTTTAAGCGGGAGCTATAGAACTTTACTTCTACACCATATAGCAAGGTATCATCATTTGCCATACCAGGTGCAATTTTATCTAAGGCATAAATCATTTCAATTAGATTATCCAGATGCCGTTTTGGCAAGACCAAGCTCAAATCTCCCGGGGTCGCAGCAAGAGTTGGTTTGGTGAAACTTTGGTCTAAACGGTGTTCATTGGTTCTCCGCCCTTTTATCAAATCACCAAAACGTTGTACGAGCACTCCCCCACCTAGCATATTAGAGAACGATGCAATGCGCTTACCATATTGTTGAGGTTCTTTAAAAGGCTCTGTAAAGCGATTACTGACTAATAAGGCAAAGTTCGTATTTTTACTATGAAGTTTTTCGTCACGATAGCTATGCCCATTCACTGTAATAATGCCATCTGTATTTTCCGCAACAACGTATCCTTTAGGATTCATACAAAATGTACGAACCAAATCACCATACCGCTTTGTACGATACACTAACTTCGCTTCGTAAACTTCGTCTGTAATATGCTGGAATACTTCTGCGGGAATTTCTACCCTTACACCAACATCCACTTGATTGCTGGATATCGTCAGTCCCATCTTTTGGCATTTTTCAGAAAACCATTCTGATCCTGCACGACCAGGAGCTGCAATTAAATAATCACAGGAAATCTCGTCCTGGCTATTTTTCATTTTTACAACAAAGCCTTCTCCTTGCTTCTGAAAATCTTCTACGTGTTTATTAAACACAATCGTCATTTTCTCTTTTAAAAATTCGTACATACATTTTAAAATGTGCAAATTATTTTCCGTACCTAAATGACGAACTTTTGCCTGCAGTAAATGTAAATCATGAGCAATTGCACTCTTGCGAATGCTGCTGTTCTTGGTTGTGAAGAATTCCTTAGGTGCTCCGTATTTTATATTAATTGAATCTACATAATCAATTAACTCTTCAACTTGCGCATCTGTAAGATATTCATTTAACCAGCCTCCAAATTCGCTGGTAAAATTATACTTACCATCAGAGAAGGCTCCTGCCCCACCAAAGCCACGCATAATACTGCATGGTTTACAGTTTATGCAATGTTTCACTTTTTTTTCTGCTATGGGACATGTTCTATGATAAATATCATGGCCTTCTTCAATCATAACTACAGAAATAGCTGGATTGCTGGATACTAGTTCATAGGCGGCAAAAATTGCCGATGGACCTCCGCCAATAATCACTACATCATATTTGCTTTGCATTACCTTGCTCCTTCTCATCCATATTTACGTTAGAAAAACGCTGCGTGTCTTATACTTCTATGCTTTCTTAGAATATTCGGCTGACGCCAGGCTTCATGAGATAGAACCTTTATGCTTAGGTTTCCATTACAATACAACATGAAAAATAGACTTGTATTTTACTCTTTTACAAATCCAGAAACTATTATAACCTATTTTTATCGAATTTTATATAGAAATATACTATTTTTGTTCGGATTTTTATTTTGCGTTTCTTTATTGACATGATTATAAAACATTGATATAATTCATTTATAAATTTTATACGAAATAGGCAATGACGCCTTCGCAAAGTATTCGCGGAGGTTTTTACTGTTTATTAGGGACAATGGCGTCCTAAAGGTCTCACTACCTTTAGGCGCTTTTTTATTTGCCGAAAAGTATAAAATACTATATCTTACGATCTAATTAATCATGGGAGGGTTTAACATGAAAAAGCTACTGACTATTATGAGCACTTCTGTCCTTATGATGCTGCTTAGTCTCGGAACAGCCTTCGCGGAAGGCGCAGAAGCCGCCGCCGAAGCTGCTGCCATTGACACAGGTGATACTACCTTTATTCTATTAAGTGCTGCGCTAGTAATGCTTATGACACCTGGTTTAGCCTTGTTTTATGGTGGCATGGTTAGAACTAAAAACGTATTGAGCACCCTTATGCAAAGTTTTTTTATCATCGGACTTATTACTGTACAATGGGTACTATGGGGCTATTCCCTCTCTTTTGGCCCTGACATCAATCATATCATCGGCAGCTTGGCCTGGTTCGGCTTAAACGATGTTGGTCAATTACCAAATGCTGATTATGCTGCAACGATACCACATCTGCTTTTTATGATTTTTCAATGTATGTTCGCAATTATTACAGCCGCTTTAATTACAGGTTCTTTTGCTGAACGCATGAGATTCTCTGCTTTTGCTGTATTTATTCTCGTTTGGGCAACTGTTGTATATGATCCTCTTGCACACTGGGTATGGGGTGTTGGCGGGTGGATGCGGGAAATGGGCATCTTGGATTTCGCCGGAGGAACGGTTGTTCATATTTCTTCAGGTATTTCCGGTTTAATAGTTGCTTTATTTATTGGAAAGCGCAAGGGATATGGCACGGAAATTATGCTGCCTCACCATTTGCCTATGACCCTTATCGGTGCTTCTCTACTCTGGTTCGGCTGGTTCGGTTTTAATGCCGGAAGTGCATTGTCAGCCAGTGGCTTAGCAGTCAGTGCTTTTGTTGTTACTCACATCGCTGCAGCCGCGGCTACTCTTGCTTGGGTTTTAACCGAATGGATTTATCATGGTAAACCTACTATTCTTGGCGCAGCAAGCGGCTGTGTGGCCGGCCTTGTGGCAATCACTCCTGCTGCTGGTTTTGTTAGTGCAATACCTGCTATTATTATTGGTTTAGCTGGCGGTGCAATTTGTTTCTTTGCAGTTAGTATTTTAAAAGCAAAACTGGGTTATGATGATGCTCTTGATGCCTTTGGCGTTCACGGAATTGGCGGTACTTGGGGTGCAATTGCGACCGGGCTGTTCGCTTCTACAGCAGTAAATCCCGCAGGTGCTGATGGATTATTCTTTGGCAATCCTAGTCTTGTGCTCACTCAATTATTTGGAGTTGCAGTCACTTGGGTTTTTGCAGCTGTTATGACCTTTGTAATATTAAAAGGAATTAGCCTATTCATGCAAGTACGTTCTGACGAAAGCCATGAAGACATTGGTCTAGACATTGCGGAGCATGGTGAACGGGGTTATACTTACCAAGACGTGACTGCTGGTTCCCCTCTTGCTTTTTCCCATATTGCTACTCAATCAGAGTCAGTCAATCATTCAATCTTACAAGTCTCACATACTAAATCTCACTAAATCAGAAAGGTGGTAATCCTTCATGCGAAAAATAACCAAAATTGATGTAGTGACTCGCCCTGGTAAACTAGAAGAATTAAAAGAAGCCTTAGCTGACATAGGTGTAACAGGCATGACAGTAAGCCAGGTATTTGGCTGCGGCTTGCAAAAAGGCCATACTGAAGTATACCGTGGTAAAGAATATAATATTAATCTTCTAGCCGGCATAAAAGTGGAAATCGTAGTATGCGAAGTTCCTGTCACAACCGTAATCGAAACAATCAAAAAAGTATGCCGCACTGGTAAAATCGGCGATGGTAAAATATTTATTTATCCGATTGAAAATGCCGTTAGAATTCGCACTGGCGAAGAAGGCGACATTGCCATTATGGATCGCCAAGAAGATAACTCTTAATACATTGATTTTTAACATTCCCTCTTTTCGATAATCCTCCTTTTTGAATCTGGCAGTTTTTACTGCCAGATTCTTTTTGCTCTATAGCTATACTAGATTCAGATTCATTAAACGCGAAGATCGCAAAGAAATGCAATTGACACGAAGATATAATAAAGATTACTATAAGCTTTTCATGTTCTTTGCATCTTTTCAGTTAAAAATGTTTCTTGCCCATTGTATCTATTAGAGTCTTGCCTGAATATACCTCACTTTATGCATTATCATTGAATATTTCCGCACTTTAAAACCGATAGTCAGAAGGAATCTAACCGTAAATAGCTAATAATCAGTATAGGCAGCATCTTTACTTCGTTGCTTCTTACATTATGATGAAAGGCGGTATCCATCATGTCGGTCATGACCAAAATTGATATTATCACCCGTCCTGGCAAGTTGGAGGAATTAAAAGAGGCATTACATGCAATCGGAGTTACAGGCATGACCGTAAGCCAAGTCTTTGGCTGCGGACTACAAAAGGGTCATACTGAAATATACCGCGGTAGAGAATATAACATTAACCTTTTAGCTAAAATCAAGGTAGAAATTGTTGTATGTGAAGTTCCCGTAGAAAAAGTAGTGGCAGCCGCAAAAAAAGTCTGCTCCACAGGAAAAATAGGCGATGGTAAAATTTTTATTTATCCGATTGAAAATGCAGTGCGTATTCGTACGGGAGAAGAAGGACCTAGCGCTATCCTTGCTCCTAAAGATATCTCCTAGCAGTCTTGACGCAGCTGCAGTGGAAAATGTATAATAAGTCAATCCAAAATTACATATATTGATATCATTGATAAAGACAGGGGATTTTTTATGAGCGAAGAAATACTAAACAAAATATTAGTTTCGATGGAGAATATCAACAAACGTCTTGACAGCTTGGAAGAATTAACTTCAGGAGAATTGCAAAAATTACATGCAAACATTGATTTGTTATCAGAGGATCAGCAAGATGATATTGTCAACACATTATATCGAATGGATGCCAAAATTACTGCCATATTAGAAACACAACGGCTTAATTTTGAGATTCTTAAAGTTTTCTCAAATGATTCCGTACATCACTAACCATAAAAACAGAGAAAATACATACTCTAGAAAATACAGAAAATAAAAAACACGGCTCTTGCCGTGTTTTTTATTCTTTTGTGCTAGGTAGTTCCTGCCATGCCTGCTGCAGCCCCTCTTCCAATTCATTAACGGCAGCTTGCAATTTAACAAAAACCTGTTCAATGTCAATCAGCTGACCTGCATCTCCCATATGCTCTAGCTGAGCGGCATATTCCACAACCGTCTGATTTCCAAAATACGTTGCTGCACCTTTTAAACGATGAGCACTGAGTTTTAAGTGTTCGGCATGTTTTTCACTTACAGCCTGCTCTATGTGCCTCATATATTGCGCACCATTGTCCAAAAAGCAGCTAATTACAGCTTTCACCGTATCCACATCCCCCTGACAAATGCTCAAAAGCTGATCTAGATAGGGATTGACTTCTACTGGGCTCAGTTCTTTCATTATTTCTCCTTGCCCTTTAGGATTTACACATCGCTCATAGAGTAATTTTCTGATGACATTATTTAATACTTCAGCATCTAGAGGTTTACTAATATATTCATCCATCCCGCAAGACATCAAACGTTCACGATCACCCTTCATTGCATAAGCAGTCATAGCAACAATTGGAATATGCCGATCATCCGCCCATTGTTCTTCTAACTCACGAATAGCAGCTGTCGTTTGTACTCCATCCATTTCAGGCATTTGTATATCCATAAAAATAATATCAAATTGCTCTTTCTTAAAAAACTCTATCGCCTGCTGTCCATTAGAAGCCAATGTAACAGTATGACCTTGATTGGTCAGCATTTTAACGGCTACTTTCTGATTGATAAATTCATCCTCGACTAATAAAACCTTCAACTCCTGGATACATTTCAATACTTTGCCGCTTTCTGTCTGCTTGAGCTGCTCTACGGCATGATTACTCAAAGGCATTTCGCAGACTTCAAAGGCAGCAGTAAAATAAAAAGAACTGCCTTTGTCTATGCTGCTTTCTACCCAGACCCTACCGCCCATGATTTCAACTAAGTGTTTCACAATACTAAGTCCTAATCCCGTGCCGCCATATTTTCTCGTGGTGGAAGAGTCAACCTGGGTAAATTTATGAAAAATAATATTGATTTTTTCTGGGGGAATCCCAATTCCCGTATCCCGTACAACAAATAATAAATCCACCTGATTATCAAGGTATTGTTTAACATTTACGGCAATCGAAACTAAGCCGGTCTTTGTGAACTTTACCGCATTATCCGCTAAATTCATTACAATTTGCTGTAGACGCCGTGGATCGCCATACAATCCATGAGGTACATCCTGACCGATATGAATCACACACTGCAAGCCTTTTTTCTTTGCCTTCATTCTTAAGATACGATGAAATTCACTCATTACATCCCGCAAAGAGAAACAAATATTTTCTAATTCCAGCTTTCCATCCCGAACCTTTGAAAAATCCAGTAAGTCATTTAATAGGACCAGCAGTTTTTCCCCTGAAACCTGTACTAATTCTAAGCATTCCCGCTGATCGGGCTGCAGCTTTGTCCCTAATACCAGTTTCGCCATTCCTAAAATACCATTCATCGGTGTTCGAAGCTCATGACTAATAATGGCTAAAAAATCATCCTTTGCCTGATTTGCTTTTTCGGCTTTTTCTTTTGCTTCCCGCAGCGCTTTTTCCAGCTGCATTTTTTCGGTAAAATCCTCTAGTATCAGAAAAGATAATACCATCTCCCCAATTACTTTCGTTGTTAAGTTTACAGATAAATCTTTTACTTCTCCCGAGGCTAAGACATGCCTTGCCATAAACTGATATTCTCCAACATTTGCATACTGACTGCTATTCTTTTCTCCATGTTCATCAGGGAATTGAATAAATTCTTGTATCAAACAGCCAATTAAGGAAGATCCATAAAAGTTTTCTGCTGCTGCATTAGCTTCCAGTATATGACCCGTCTTGCTCTCAATAATCATCATCATGGCTTGATGGTGATTAAACATCATATGAGCTAATGCTTCCGTTTGCAGCAATTTTTCTTCCGACTGCAATAATTGCTGAAAACGTTGTTCCGCCAGCATGCGGCTGGTAACATCACAGAGTACAATCACCCTGCCAAAATTTTTTCCTCGATGCTGTAAAGGCGTAGAGTTGACTTCATAATAGCTTTCGCCTTGCTGAAGCATCGTCGTATATTTTTGAAACCTTTCACCTTGTATGGCTTGCGCTAGCCAAGTTGCCGCGATTTTTTCCACAGCGACCCCTACAACATGGACTTTCTTGATGCCTAAGATTTTTTCCAACCGGACATTCATATCCAATATTCGGTCTTTTGTATCAAGGACGAGAATACCATCCTCCATATTCTCAACAGCTAAGCTTTTTGCTGCTGGAACAATCTCAAAGAACTTAAACGCAATCAGACTAACTAGAATACATAAAACAGCAATGCCAGCACTTATCATTGCAATATCTAAACCTTGATACAATAAGAAAGCGACAATTTGTAATGTGATACCAATAAAAGCTACACTCCAAAAAAGCCAAAATCCATATATAAATCGATATCGCCAAACATAAAAGGACATCCCATATGACATGCCCACAATAATCAACAGCAAAATTAATGACACGTTTATTTGTTCCATGAAAATCACCTTCTTAAATACGATTACCACTTATTCATAATATAGATGATTTACTTCTAAACCACATCTGCCAAAAGATATAGTTTTACAATAACTTAAAAGATATTACTTTATTACTCACAGTATTGTAGGAAATAAAATAGGAATATCTCTCTTAGATATTCCACTTATGTTACCTGGATATAAGTCCCATGCTTTTTGCTTTTGCCACTGCCTTAATCCGATTATTCACTGCTAATTTACCAAAAATGTGGTGTACATGGGTTTTAACAGTACCAATAGTAATTCCCATCGCCAAGGCAATTTCCCCACTGGTAAATCCAATACCTAATAAGCGCAGAACCTCTCTTTCCCTTTCAGTTAGCGGTTCCGTTAATGCAGTTTCTTGGGGTATTTCGCCTATAGCTTGTCGATATTTATCAAGACCAGCAGCAAGGGCCAGCACTAAGTCTTCCTGGCAGCAAGGCTTAACCAGGAATCGAAACACATTACCTAAATTCACCGCTTGCATGGCAACGTCTAAATCTGCAAAACCAGTAATCATGATCCGAACCATATTTGGCACCATGACACCCACGATTTGCAGCAGTTCGGCTCCATTCATATCCGGCATGTATTGATCTGATATTATGACAGCAAAAGCCTTATCCTTCTTTATAATTTCCAATGCCTCATTTGCATTAGCCGCAGTAACAATTTCAGCATGCTGCTCCAGCATTTTACTGTGCACTAATAAAGCGATACCATCATCATCAACCAATAGTACTCTTTCTTTTCTCATACATGAACCTCCCTATATAACTAGATGTACAAATCTCGCTATATAGTAAAAAAGTTTTTTGTCAATCTATGAATCAAATCACTGCTTTAACCTTGTTTATTTACCTCGTATTTCTTCGAAATCTGCTGTAGTAAGAATAATCGATTGAGGTTCTGGTGCTTTTAAAAGGATCTCCAGCGTATTTTTCTTGTCATCTACGCCTCGTTTTGTAGAGTAACGAGTTTCTTTTACAGTCTCATTATTATTTTGTAATTCAAGAGCAATCTTTAATCGATAATTCTTAGGTACATCAAATTCAACTCTTTTACCGCTTGAAGCGGGCTGTATAAGAAAATTCTGCCCCATACCAGAAACTCGAATTCCATCAATTTCTTTTCCTAAAAAAGGGTACTGCCAGAAATACTCCGGATTCTCAATCGTTATATTTACGGTTACCTTTATGAGGTCACTATTATGTATAGGTGCAGCCTTAGCAACAGACAGTCCTATCCCTAAACCCAAGAAGGATATCATCAGTATAACAGCCTTTTTCTGAAACCACTTCATCTGTTTACCTCCTTATGCCAATAAGAAAATAATACCATAAAAGGATCAAAAATGGTAGTATTCTTTGAAAATCGTTAGCATTCGACTATTCTTTTATCGAATTAAGCCTTTTTATAGCTGAGGCTGTCCATCTTTGTCATTACAGGTACCCCGACACTCCGGAAAACGGGAGCATCCCCAAAAGGCACCATTCTTGCCATTGCGCAATTTCAGTACCCCCTGCTTACATCTCGGACACTTCACTACATTTGCATCTTTATTTTCAATCTGAACTGCTTTGGCCTTTATACATAAACTGGTAATAAATTCTGTCTGCTGACCAATAAAACTATTAAGCTCAGCCTTTCCCTCCACCATACGATTAAAGATAATCTCCCATATAGCTGTGGAATCCGGATAAGTTAATTCTTCCGGCAACGCATCAATGAGAAGATAAGCCGACTCTGTAGGATAGAGGTATTTTTTCTTTTCTTCTAAGAAGGACCGCACTGTCAGTTCTTTTATAATAGAAGCCCGTGTGGCCTCTGTGCCTATTCCAGAAACATCTTTGAGATGTTTTTTCAGTTCAGGATTCTTAACATATTTATGTATTTCCTTCATAGCCTGCAACAGCGTGCTAGAGGTAAAACGTACTGGCGGCTTTGTTGTCTTTTTTTCTAACGCAGCACTGATAAAATCAGCCTTATCACCTTTTTTCATATTAGGCAGAGTCTTACTATCTTCATCCTCTTCTTCTTTGACTTCACCGCCATATAGTTCTTTCCAGCCCATTGTCACGATGACTCTGCCATTAGCAACAAAATCTTCACCTGCATATTCAAGTTCTGCACGAGTCTGATTATATACGTGTACAGGATAAAATTGCGCTATATAGGCCTGAGCAATTAAAAAGTATAAATTTCTTTCAATTTCTGGCAAAGTATTAAGCTTACAAGGTACTTCCGTAGGAATGATCGCATGATGGGCCGTAATCTTTTTATCATTCCAGGCACGGCTCTTAATGTTTAGATCAGCCTTTCCTGACCAGACTGTCAGCTCATCCTGATGACTATTGCGTAAATTAGCCAGGATGACGGCGGCATCCGTTTTTTGAGACTCTGGCAAGAAATCACAATCGGAACGTGGATAGGAGGTAAGTTTCTTTTCATATAAATTCTGAACTCCGGTCAAAACAGCCTGAGGATCATATCCATACTTCTTTAAATATTCCCCAAAAACTCCCAAAAACTCATGCCCATATTAAATTTATTTTACCCGGGTTCCTGTTCTATACCTGCTTTGTGGTATTGCCGATTATCTATGTATTCGGCCTGAGTTTTGTGGAATGGTCCGGTATGGGGCCTATGAAAT
>CAMKSY010000134.1 GCA_946415545.1 uncultured Pelosinus sp.
CTATTGAGCGGAACTATAGACCGTCGCTCTCTGCACGAGAGCGTGGATTGAAATGCTTCAACAGATTTCTGGACCCAGAAGAGTTTAAGTCGCTCTCTGCACGAGAGCGTGGATTGAAATAAAAAAGGAGGGTAAAGGCCATCAGCAAGGATGAAGGTCGCTCTCTGCACGAGAGCGTGGATTGAAATAAATTGTCGTTCTACCAGTTAGACTGCGATAAAAGTCGCTCTCTGCACGAGAGCGTGGATTGAAATCACGCTCTTTAAAGGTGAATAGCGAATCTGCCACCGTCGCTCTCTGCACGAGAGCGTGGATTGAAATTAGCTTTTTTGCAGATAAAAATAACCTGGCCTTTTGTCGCTCTCTGCACGAGAGCGTGGATTGAAATCCTGTGTCGGATGCTCTCGTAATCGGTGGAAATACGTCGCTCTCTGCACGAGAGCGTGGATTGAAATCTCAGCATATTGGGTTAGTTGTTGTTTAAACTGCGTCGCTCTCTGTACGAGAGCGACTTAGAAATGGAGTGGGTAGTAAGGATAGAAAGGAAGTAGCTTAGTATAGGTTTTGAAATTATTTTTATAGTTTGTATATGTTCCCTTGAACTAAATGTTTAAGGGAATTTTTATTTAGGGGGATCTGACAATTAGAATATGTAAAAATAAGAGGAATTTTGTGATATAGTTGTAAATTGGATTAAGAATTTTTAAAAGGTTCACCAACTCTACGAAATGCTAGTGAAAATTAAACCGATAACAAGTAATATAAGGAGTTACCCCCTATGGAACAACAGCCTAAAAACAATTGTTATTATTTGGGAAAACTATATCCTGTATATATAGAAGTAGATCCTTCAGTTAAAAAGATTACTATACAATGGGATGGCAAAGCTTTTAGATGTACCAGACCACAAGAGGGAGATACTGGTCTGACAGATGCCCTTCAGGCCTTTTATACAAGAGAAAGTCGAAAGTTAATTGAAAAAAGATTAAAATTATACCAACCAAGCTTTAAGGTAAAATACAAATCTTTCTCCATAGAAAATCACTCAAACAAATGGGGAAGCTGTAGTTCAAATAGACACTTAACTTTCCATTGGAAATTAATCCTGTTTCCCCTCGATGCAATTGATTATGTCGTTATTCATGAGCTCTGTCATCTAATACATATGAACCATGACCGTTCCTTTTGGCGATTGGTAGGCAAAATTTGTCCAAATTATAAAGAAGCGATGGCTATTTTGGGGACGGAAAAAACTAGAGAGGTGTAGGAGAGAAAAAATAATGTATCTTCATAACGGAAAATATAGAAAAAAGACTTAAGAGAAAGAGTGGATAAAGGGATGACATCAAGTTTTAGTAATTATCAATTGAGTAGTGAGATATTAAAGGCCATCAGTATGTTGAATTATAATAGCCCCACAAGGGTCCAACAAGAAGTTATACCAGCTGTCTTAGAGAAAAAAGATATCATCGTAAAATCCCAAACAGGAAGTGGAAAGACTGCATCCTTTGCTATTCCAATTTGTGAATTGGTGGATTGGGAAGAAAATAAACCGCAAGCATTGGTGATTGTACCAACAAGAGAACTTGCTATCCAAGTTAAAGAAGATATTTTTAATATCGGTAGATTTAAAAGGATCAAAGTACCTGCGATTTATGGGAAAGCACCCTTCTATATGCAAGAGAAGGAACTTAAGCAAAAAAGCCATGTGGTGGTTGGCACACCTGGGCGCATTATAGATCATATTGGAAGAGGAACCTTTGATACCTCAAAAATTAAATACCTTGTCATAGATGAAGCCGATAAAATGCTTAACATGGGTTTTATAGAAGACTTAAAAACAATAATTAGCAGCATACCCATAGATCGTGTGACGATGTTATTATCTGCTACCATGCCGAAAGATATAGAAGCTTTGTGTGAACAATATATGAAAAATCCTAGACACGTTGAAATAGAAGAAGAAAATTCATCGTTAGATCGGATTTATCAGGCGAGATATATCATTGAAGAAAGAGAGAAGATAGATCTTTTAAAAGATATAACAATAATCGAAAACCCCGATAGTTGTATTATCTTTTGTAATACAAGGCAAATAGTAGATGCGGTTTATGATGAACTATCAAATCTGAACTATAGCTGTCATAAGATTCATGGTGGAATGGAACAACCGGATAGATTACGAATAATGAACAATTTTAAGCAGGGTTATTTTAGATATTTGATTGCAACAGATGTTGCCGCTAGAGGATTAGACATAGATAATATTTCCCTGATAATTAATTACGATATTTCCCAAGACAGTGAAAGCTATGTTCATAGAATTGGTAGAACTGGGCGCGTCAGCAGAGAGGGTAGAGCAATCACGTTTGTAACAAGAGATGAGAGTGAATTTTTAGAAGATATACAACGATATATTGGAAAAGAAATTCTTCTGAAAGAAAGACCAGAACAAGAAACTGTCGACAGATGCAAACAGGAATTTAATAAAAAAATGAATACTAGGCCGAAAATAAAAGAAGAAAAAGGTGCGCCCTTACGTAAAGAGATTATGAAATTGCATATCAACGCAGGTAAGAAAACTAAGATGCGGCCCGTGGATATTGTGGGTACAATTTGCAATATAGAAGGTATGACTGCGGAAGATATAGGAATAATCAACATCCTTGATATATCTACCTTTGTTGAAATATTAAATGGTAAAGGAGAATTTGTTTTCCAAAAATTACAAAACATGAATATCAAAGGAAGGCCTCGCAAAGTTAGTAAAGCCGAAAGATAAATTTTATTTATGTAATTATAGATATGAATAGGGCCGTCAGGTGTATGAAGGGAACCCTTACCAGGGTGAAATCGAATTAAATTTAAAACGAAGGTTTTTAAAAGTAAACAGTAGTGACTTGGAGGTTTATGATGATAAAAGCTTATTTAGTAGGAATATCAACGCCCTATGAGAATGAGGATATTCAAATTCTTTACCGCATCTATCAAGATGAAGAACTAATATCCGAAAAAAAGATTCTCCGGGGATATCAGAAGCCACTGGTGGTAAGTCATGTTGCCTTACTAACACTTTTGAAGGAATTAAAAAAATATATAAAAGATGAGATAATCATTGTCATTAATGATGCAGCATTGGATGAGCAAATTAGAGGGACAATCACAACCAAAAAAGCGGAAGTTTTAAAGATGGCAAACAAAGTTAGAGCAGAACTAAAAAAATTTAACAATTCCCTTACTGTTAAAGATGTTAGTAGAAATCATGCAGAGTTAATGAAATGGAATGAAGAGTTGAATTTTGGATTTTGAGAAAGTGCGTGTATGGCTATTGTTAAAAAATAAATTATAAAAGAAGGTACATGATGATAGAAATAGGAAAAATGCAGAAGCTGCAAGTAATTAGAAAAAGTGATAGCGGGGCACATTTGGTTGATGATATTCTATTACCAAAAAATGAACTCCCCGGGGAATTAGAGATTGGTGATACAATAGAGGTTTTTATCTATAAAAATGGAGAAGACAAAACCGTAGCAACGGTTAGGAAACCAAAGCTGACAATTGGAGAATTAGGTTTTTTAAAAGTAGTAGAAATTACAACCTTTGGAGCCTTTTTAGACTGGGGAATGCCGAAAGACTTGTTATTACCTTTAAAGGAACAAGTGGGTGTGATTAGAGTAGGTGATTTTTGTCTTGTAGGTTTGTATATTAATAATAAAAATAAAATATGTGCAAGTATGCGTATCTATAACTTACTAAGTAACGATTCACCCTATCAAGAAAAGGATAGGGTGAATGGAACTATTTATTGTGTTAATGAAGAGATTGGGGCTTTTGTAGCTGTAGATGATACGTACCATGGATTAATTCATAAAAATCAGTTATATGGCAACTATGCTGTTGGTGACCAGATTGAACTAAAAGTTAAAAAGGTGAGAGCGGATGGTAAGCTAGAATTAAGTTTTAGAGATAAGGCTTACAATGAAATAGAGGGTGACGCACGAAAGATTTTAGAACGGCTGAAATCAGCTGGCGGTATTCTGCTAATCAATGATAATAGTTCTCCGAATTATATAAAGGCAGAGTTAAATATGAGCAAACGTGCCTTCAAAAGGGCCGTTGGACGACTGTTAAAAGAAGGAGCAATCGAAATTACAGAGGAAGGTATTAAGTCGATGTGGTAACTTGAGACTTACCAACGAAAGTGGTCAACTTTTATGGTAGCAATACTACCCGAGAATTAAGAAGCATCGTCAAATAGTAGAATACTTTTTTAAAATTCTAAAATGTAGTCTATAAAATAATTTTACGGTACCTGTAAAACATCTTGACAAATAAAACAGGTACCGTTATTATTTAAATCAACAGGTACCATTACTACAGGTACCGAACGGAATTTAACAAGGGGGTATTCATATGAATACAGAGTTATACGGAAAAATGTCGCGTCTGCAATGGTTGTTGCAGAAGCAGCACCTGAAAAGCCATGCCGTCATCGGGCCTATGGCTGATACTTCACGAGGTCAAGGCAGGATATTGGCTTTTCTGAAAATGAAGGATGGTATAAGCACAAAGGATTTATCCTACCTGTTGGGGATTCGCGTTTCATCACTCAATGAACTGTTAGCGAAGCTGGAGAAAGCCGGTTATATCACCCGAGAGCCCTCCAATACGGATAAACGTGTCATACTGATTTATCTGACGGAAAAAGGACGGGAGGAGGAAGAAATTGAACAGGATGGCAATAATATTTTTTCTTGCCTATCGCCGGAAGAACAAACCGCTTTCGGGGAATATCTTGACCGAATTATAGCTGCTTTGGAAGCGGAGCTTGGGACAGACGATGAACGGGATGAGATGTTTGGTTGGATGGAAGCTGCCAGAGAGCGAATGGGAGCGGAGCAGTTTGAAGAACTCATGTCCATGCACCGTATGCGGGGCGGCTTTGGTGGAATCCATGGATTCCATGGATTCCCGGGATTCCCCGGATTCGGCCGGGGTGGCCATGGCGGCCATGGCAGAGGATTTCACGGATTTGGTCTGAATAGACGTGGCCCAGCATCAGATAATAAGCCTGGAGCGGAGCGGTTCGGTCCGAACAATGACGGATCAAAACCGGGCGGGCGGAGCGGTTTTCCGTTTGGAAATCGAACAGATAAAGAAGATAAATAACTAACAGGCAACCACTCAGCAGTGTAGGCACTGTCATTTCAAGTATTGTTTGGCAGTGCCTATATTTTTTTTGCGCTTTTTTTCAGACAGGGAGGAGAATTTCTATGTCCATCATTGTATTGCTAATTTAGGGAATCGACCATTTAGATTTACTTCGTCAAATGACCCATCGAAAAAAGGAGTGAGCATATGCTTAGATTTCTCAAAAGGATGCCGCCTGTTAAAACCGCTCTGGCAATCCTCTTTTTGCTGGTGCAAACGGGATGCGCGCTCTATCTGCCCTATTTAACAGCAGGTATTGTAAACAACGGCATAGTCGCCGGGGATATTTCCTATATCTGGCGTCAGGGTATTTTAATGCTTGGATTCACGATGTTCAGTTTGGTTGGCGCTTTGCTCAACATGTATTTTGCCGGCAATATCGCTTTTGGACTTGGCGCACAGTTGCGAAACGAAATATATGAGAAAGCCCTTAGTTTTTCAAAAGCGGAATACGACAAATTTGGCACGTCGGCATTGATAACGCGCAATACAAACGATGTTACGCAGGTGCAATCCTTTGTAGATATGGTGCTCAAATTTTTAATCCTGTCGCCTTTGTACCTGATTGGCGGCATTTACCTAACATGGAGGCTCAGTCCATCTCTCGCAAGACCCTTTATTGCCGTTATTCCTCTTATGATGATCTCTGCCATTGTCATTTACCGTTTTGCCACGCCGTTGTATAGTAAGATGCAAAAAATGCTGGATAAACTCAATTTGCTGTTTCGGGAGGGCGTCACCGGCGTCCGTGTCATTCGCGCTTTTTTAAAGGAGCAGGAGGATTACCGGAAATATGAAAATACGAACAAGGAGTTTACCAAAACATCCATTATCGCCGGAACCATTATGAGCGTTTTTGTACCGCTTATTACCTTTATTATCAATGTCGCAATCATTGGCATTCTCTGGATAGGCGGCAATGCGGCATCAACTGGCGGTATGGAAGTAGGTGCTATTATTGCGGCTATTTCTTACGCGGCGCAGATTTTAATGGGTTTTGCTCTACTTACCAACGTCATTTTGACGCTGCCTCGCGGTCAGGTGTCGGCAAAACGCATTGCGGAAGTCTTGGATACGCCTTTATCTATCAAGAATACTGCACAGCCAGAAAATGCCCATGATCTCTCACTCCAATTTGAAAACGTTGATTTCCGCTATCCCGGCGCAGTCAAACGAACTCTGGAGGGCATCAACTTTTCGGTGGAACGGGGGCAGACTCTTGCCATTATTGGGAGCACAGGCGATGGAAAATCCTCATTACTTGGCCTGATCTCAAGGCTTTACGATACGGAAAACGGCAGCGTAAAGGTGGACGGTGTAGATATTCGTAGCCTGGAGCAGTCTGAGCTTAGAAGTCTTATCAGTTACGCGCCTCAAAAGAGTTCACTATTGATGGGCAGCATTCGGGGTAACATGAAGCTGGCCAAGCAAGATGTTACCGATCAGGAAATCTGGTCTGCTTTGGATGCAGCAAACGCCTCTGAATTTATACGAAATTTACCGGACGGTCTTGCCAGTCCCGTGGAAAAAGGTGGTGCGAATTTCTCAGGCGGACAGAAGCAGCGGCTTTGCATCGCACGAACCTTGCTAAAGGACGCGGATATTTATTTGTTTGACGATTCTTTCTCGGCTTTGGATTTCAAAACCGACGCGGCAGTGCGCTCTGCAATTCAAAAAAGATTGCGGGACAAAATAACCGTGATTGTAGCACAGCGCGTAAACACGATTGTAAATGCCGATACAATATTGGTATTAGACAATGGAAGAACAGCGGGGATCGGTACTCATAAGGAGCTTTTAGCGACTAATGTGGTTTATCAGGAAATTGTCCGTTCGCAGGGATACGAGGAGGTGGCAGCATGAACATGAATATGAAGGGCGTCGGTGGCGGCAAACTGGGGGAGGCATCCGCCAAGCCCAAGAGCATCTGGGGAAGCATTAAGCGTCTGCTGTGGTATATGAAAAATAGTGGAGTGCTCATTGTGATAACCTTAGTAATTGCTATCGTGGGAACCGCCATGCAGGTAATAACACCCAAGTTGCTTGGCGGAGCGACAACAGTAATCTTTGATAGCATAAAAATACAGACTGGTATGGATTTCAGCCGGTTTGGAACGATTTTACTTACAGTCGGCCTTATGTATCTAGGAATCTTTGTTACATCCTTTTTGCAGGAGCGGATTATGACGGTCGTTTCCCTTAAGACAACCGAAACATTACGCAGCGCAGTAAAAGCAAAGCTGAATAAAGTGCCGGTTTCATTTTTCGACAAGCACTCTACCGGAGATTTGATGTCGGTGGCGACAAACGATATCGACAACATCTCCACCAACTTGCAACAAAGCCTGACGCAGCTTATTTCAAGCGTGATATTGGTTATCGGATCGTTGGCCTTTATGCTCACCATCAGTCCTTTACTCACTTTACTGGCCTGCATCATTATTCCGGCCAGTATGCTAATTACTAAACTCCTTACTCCTACAGTGCAGCGACATAACAAAAAATATATGCAGAGCATGGGCACTATGAATGGCAACATCGAGGAAACCTATCAGAATTTCACGCTGATAAAGTCCTTTAACGCGGAAAAAGATGCTTTAGCAACCTTTCACAAATCCAATAATGATATGTGTCAGTCTGGATGGCGTGCGAGGTTCTTCGGTAGCACTATGATGCACTTGATGATGCTGGTGCAAAACGCGTCTTATGTATTGATTGCGGCGGTTGGTGCTATGCGTGTCATAAGCGGTGTTATTGTCATCGGAGACTTACAGGCGTTCTTGCAATATTCGGGGCAATTTTCCTCGGTTTTCTCCAGATTGTCTCAGATATGGGCGAGTTTGTTATCCTCCATTGCTTCCGCCGAAAGGATTTTCACTCTGCTGGATGCTGATGAAATGACTGTATATGAGCAAAGGTTTGAGAACAATACGGATGCCTCAAAAGTCGTATTTGATAAAGTAGAGTTTGGCTATGGTCACACACCGCTGATGAAGGATTTTACCCTGCAAGTAAGCGACGGTCAAACCATTGCCATTGTTGGTCATACTGGGGCAGGAAAGACAACCCTTGTGAATCTGTTGGAGCGGTTTTATGAGATTCAAGGCGGTTCTATCCTTATAGATGGAATTGATATTCGTAATTTGAGCGATAGAAGCTTGCGCGGACGTATCGGTATGGTGTTGCAGGATACTTGGCTGTTTTCTGGCAGCATTTACGATAACATTAAATTCGGCAACCAAGATGCAACTGATGAGCAGATTTATGCCGCCGCTAAAACAGCTTTTGCGGATGATTTTATCCAGACACTGCCGGATGGGTATAATACCATTCTCAACGAGGATGCCGGAAATATCTCACAGGGCCAGAAGCAGCTTATCACCATTGCCCGTGCTTTTGTGGCCGACCCGGAGATTATCATTCTTGATGAAGCTACATCCAACGTGGACAGCCGTACGGAAATGGTAATTCAACAGGCGATGCAACGTCTCTTAAAAGGCCGCACTAGCTTTGTTGTAGCGCATCGGCTATCCACCATCTATAACGCCGACAGTATTGTAGTCATGCAAAATGGCGATATTGTAGAAACAGGAACGCATCAGGAGTTGATTGCTAAGGCTGGGGCTTACGCGGATATTTACAACAGTCAGTTCAATCAAAATGTTGCATAGATAGATGCCCAGGTGCTTAACTCAAAACTTTCTATCATAAAAGAAGGTTGTATTATAGAATTGTCAGTTGGGGCACATCTGCCTAAGCGGCTACAAGAGAGATATAGCAAAACGGCCAGGGGGGCATTATAAAGAAAGCGAGGTGAATGCCCTACTGGCAATGCTCAAAATGCGGACGTGAGTTGAAGAGTCCCAGATAATCGTCATTGAGTACAAAGGCGTGGAAGAATATCTGAAATATTCAAGTAATTTTGCGAACTTATGTGCCTATTTGTAACAGCTTGCGATGTACCTAGTATGAATTTTGGAAAGGGGTATGCAAAATGGAAAAAGTATTACCATTCTTAATGTTTCAAGATGGCAAGGCGGAAGAAGCAATGAACTTTTATACCTCACTAATGGAGGATTCAGAAATTACAAACCTAGTTCGGTATGGCGCTAATGAAAGTGGAGATGAAGGAACTATTATGCAAGCCACTTTTATCTTAAAAGGACAAGAATTTATGTGTATTGACAGTAATGTAAAACATGAGTTCTCCTTTACACCATCGTTCTCAATTTATGTTACTTGCAATACTGAAGATGAAATTCTGAGCCTTTATCAGAGACTCATCGAAGATGGTCACGCACTTATGCCGTTAGATAATTATGGTTTTAGCAAAAAATTTGGTTGGGTAAATGACCGCTTTGGAGTTTCGTGGCAGCTAAATCTTCTTATATAATAATAAGTGAATTTGAAAAAATGTTACTAATCGAGCCATTGGAGGGTAGCAATGGGGAATACTGATAAGTTTGAAATGATAGCTAATAGATATGATACTTCTGAAAGAATCAAAATTGCGAAGATCTCATCAAATGCTATTCGTGAATATTTAGTTGATACAAAAGATAAAAATGCTATTGATTTTGGGTGTGGAACTGGTCTCGTTGGAATAAATTTATTAAACAGTTTTAACTCGATACTTTTTCTGGATACATCAAAAAATATGATTAATCAAATAAAGCAAAAAATTTCGAGTTCTAATTTCCAGAATGCAGCCACATTATGTTTTGATTTTGAAAAAGATAATCTTTTGGATTTACATGCGGACTATATTTTTATGACTCAGGTTTTACTCCATATTACTAATGTTGAATTAGTTTTATCAAGGTTATATGAGGTTTTAAATAAAAATGGACATTTACTAAT
>CAMKSY010000135.1 GCA_946415545.1 uncultured Pelosinus sp.
CGAAAACCAAAGGGCAGTGCCTTGCTTGCTACCGCATATGCCGAACGTTCACGAGTATTGGCTATGTCTTCTATCCCCACTGCTAACCCTGGATTCAGTACACTTTCTGATAGAATGCTAAACTTAGCATTTACATAATTCTCATTATCTTGATGATCATAACGAAATCCTGCTACACCAATCTCTAATTTAGGTAATAGATTCGTATTAAATATACCTACACCACCATCTTTCAGGTGATAATAACCTAAAGAAAATTCACCTTCCCGCAGTACATCAGAAGATGGATTGTTAATTAGACCGGTAGACCCATTCACTGATGGTGCTGCAGAAACAGGTACAGATGCTAGTACTAATGCGCAACTAATTCCAAATAAAACTTTTTTCACGAGGATCCTCCTTAAGATCAATTACTTTTCGTCCAATATTCTTATATTCTTCATAATGGCCTACAATCCTGCCAGAGCTACTTAGGTAATAATTGCCCTTTTAAGAGGGATGGCCATTTTTAAAATTAAACAGTTTTAACAGCGAAAGCGAAAAGAAATGCGAAGAACACAAAGGACTCAGGGGGATCTCATCCTTTTTGTGTTCTTCGCGTCTTCGCGATTCATTATACTTTTTATAAAGCTGCAAATTTCTTACTAGTATATCAAATATTTTTTATCCTTTGTCTTCTATTGCAGCTAAGCGCTTTTCCAAGTCTTTGACTTTTTTAAGTAAATCAGGAACTTTATTAGAGCTTGCTTCTCCTCGCAGCCATTCCTTGTGGGGTCTGGCCGGGAATCCGGAATAGAAGGAACCAGCAGGTACATTACCAATCACTCCTGCTTTAGCCGCAAAGACAGAATTATCACCAATGGTTATATGACCGGCGCATCCTGCTTGTCCGGCAAAGGTAACATTGTTGCCGATTTTAGTGCTTCCTGCAATACCAGTCAGAGCAACAAAAAAGCAATTTTCACCGACGACAACATTATGAGCCAGATGCACTAAATTGTCAATTTTAGTCCCTTTTCTTACAAGAGTACTGCCTGTAGTCGCCCGGTCAATTGTGGAGTTTGCTCCTATTTCTACATCTTCTTCGATGATTACATTGCCTATTTGAGGAACTTTTTGGTGACGGCCACCGATTGTAACAAACCCAAAGCCGTCACTGCCGACTACCGCTCCGCTGTGAAGAATGGATCGACTGCCAATATGACATTGTTCACGTACTGTCACGTTTGGATATAGGATGCAGTCATCACCAAGAACCGCTTCCTTCCCAATGTAAGTATGGGGATAAATGATTGTATGATTCCCGATTTTAACATGATCATCAATTACTGCATAGGCCATAATCGCCACATTTTCACCAAGAGTAACGTTTTTTCCCAACACAGCCGTAGGATGGACACCAGGCTCAATCATGATTTTAGGTGCATACACTTTTAATAATTCTGTAAATGCTGCTCTTGGATTTTCTACTTGAATGGCAGGTTTACTAAATTCTGTGGCAGTCATAGGAATAATAACGGCGGCGGCACTAGAACGTGCCGCCTTCTCTAAATGAGGCGGTACAGCAAAGGAAATATCTGTCGTACCTGCATCTTCTAGATTTGTTACACCCGCTATTTCAATGTCACCATCACCTAGTAACACACCATTTACCAAGTCAGCAATTTCTCTTAATGTCTTCTTCAATGAGAAATCCTCCTGAATTGCTATCAATATCCTATTGTAGCTTTTTAATCACATCATCGGTAATATCTGTGCCGCCTTGAGCTACACCATTCTTATATAAAATCACACCTAATTTTTTCTCTTTAGCAATACCATCTAAGGTTTCTTTAATGCTGGCGTCAATTTGCCCTTCCATTTCTTGCTTCACTTTCATGAACTCTGCATAAAGAGCTTCTTGTTTTTTTTGAAAATCAGCTGCACTTAAGGATGCTTTATCTTTTTCCAATTGATCACTCAGCTCTTTACCTTTCACATTCAATTGTTCCTGAAATTGCTTTACCTTAGGACTTTCTGTCATTACCTTATTTACGTCAATTACACCCACATTACCGCTTGAATTACAACCGCCTAAAAGAGCAGCTGTAAATACTAATAAGAACAATAATGCTAATTTTCTTCCTTGTTTCATTGTAAGTCCTCCCATTCCTTTGCTTCATTTTTTTGCAAAATCATACTGTCTCAAGAAATACTTTACTATTTCGATGAAACAGTATTATTATATACAACTTTACTATTTATTACACTCTGCAATAACAGCAGCGGTTAAATCCACACCACTCACATTCACAGTCACATTGGTCAACACCGCTTCCAGACCTGACTCAATTGCAACTTTACCGGTTTTATCGCTGATATCCTGAATGATCCAGTCCTGTAATGCTTTTAGTTCTTGCTGCTTTATCATTGCCTGTTGCTGAATATTACCGGACTCTTGTGTCGTATTCCCCGGGGGGGATAAGGTTTGCATATTCCGTTTGGCTATCTCCTCTTGCTTAGCAGCTGCTTTCTGAGAAATCTCTTGATTAACCTGCTTACTATAGGCTTCTAATTCCTGCTCAGCAGCAGCCTTATCAGGAGCCATTTTTTCTGTCATTTGCCCAGCTAGCTGCTTTTGCTTCTCAGCAATTTTTTCGGCACGCTGGGTCTGCAATGTTTCTAATTGTTCTTGCAGTGAAGCAGCTTCTTCCTTCGCTAACTGCACGGTTTTTAATTTAAGCTGCAAATTGAAGATTTGCGGCTGATATTCCTTATCAATTTCATCGGTATACACTTTAAATTCATCTGACAAAGCCTGATGAATACTACTTTCTTTAGCTGCAAGCCTCGTGTTGACTTCTTGTTCCTTTAAGGACATCTTTTCCGTAAATTCTTGTTGAAACGCCTTGTTTAATTCCGCAAAATCTCCTTGGGATGTTTCTGGCAGATTCAATGCTTTCTGAGCGCTTTGTGCCATAGCAGCTTGCTGGGCCTGGGCCTGAGCTGAGATGCTTCTTACTTCTTGTTCTAAAGCCAGCACTTCTTTAAATTTAGGATGTGACTGTACGGCCTTTTTCATATCAACAATACCTACTAGGGGTTGAGGTTCCTTAGTGTCTTGCACTTTTTTGTTACTACATCCGGCAACAAGCATCATTAAAGCCAGCATCATGATAAGAAACTTATGATTTGACACCCCATCACCCTCTTTCTAATAAAGGGCCGAGCTGGTGAAACCTGCTCGGCCATACTGCATTTTTTAATTACTTGCCGCTAATTTTTTTGCCAACTTCAGCCGTAATGTCCTGACCGCCATAAACCACATTGCCTTTATCCATAACTACCGATAATCCTTTAGCATCTGCAACTGCTTTGATAGCTGCATCCACTTTTTCAAATACTGGATTAATTAACTCTTGCTCTTTTAATGTCAAGCGTTGTTGAACTTGTGCATAATAATCCTGCTTTTCTTTGTCATTCATTGTCGCTGATTTTTCTTCAAACTCTTTTTTTGCCTGCTCTACCTCAGCCTGCATTGCTTGTTGTGCTTTTTCCATATCTGGATGCTGTGAAATTAACAGCTGATGATTCACGACACCAATCTTAGAGGAATTATTGGACTCCGCTGCATAGGATGTACTACTTTGTGATACAGCCAAACCAACTATACCTAACAGAAACATCACTGCTATTGCTAGGGATACGAATTTCACTTGCTTCTTTTGTAATTTCAGCATAAAAAACCTTCTCTCTGCCTATTGGCATCAAATTTTACCTCTTTATTATAACAGGGTATATCCACATATTCAAGATATTGCTGTGAAATGGCATTCCTAAATTTTACAAATGACCAACTAGTCGCAGCCATTGATCCTCTTTCGTAATAACGTATTCGGCACTCAAAAAATCATGGAGTTTATAGCGAAGTCCCAGTTCATTATTGCGATTATTGGAATTCCTCTCCAGCCTCATTGTCCAGCTTGGGCTGAGTTCTTTGTGCAGCCACAGCATATTTTCTGAGTTTGATGTATTATATTTAATTCCCGCTGTCATACTGGAGCCGATTTTATGTCCCCACCCTGGCATAAACTCCCAGGAAACAGAACTGGGAATGAAATTCACTTCCAAAAAGACTTCGTCCCGTTTACTGACGATCTTTCCGGCATGTAATCTGGCAGAAGCGTTGTCTTCCTCACGCCCCATATCCAGATAAGCTTCCAAGGTGATGTTATATTTATCGGTTTCCACATCCAGCGCAATTTCAGTACCTGCTCCTGAATTGAGCAAGGGAGTTGCTGTAATGCCATATTTTTTGGTTAAAGGCTGTTCTGCAATCAGCTTATCTGTAAAATAGTCACGATGCCTTTCAACAAACGCTACGGGCAGACCAATCAGTATTTTGCTGGTCTCATTCATTGTCGGACGCACTGCGGCTAATACGACATTGGGAATTGTGGTAGAGCGAAGAGATACATGGACATCCTGCACAGTCGTACCTAATGGTGATAAGGAGAGCTTTACTAAGGTACGTTCCCCTGGAATGATATCAATATTAGCGTGAAATTCAGGCAGTTGATTTGCCAAAGCTTCACGTATTGCGACTTTCGATAATCCTCCTGCCCAATCTACAGCATCAATAGGAAGTCCGATTAGTACATCATTTAATTTTTCATCTACATTTCCCATATCTTTTTTTATCAGATTTATAATATCCGGGGAAAGAATACCAAAGTCATACGCGATAGCTACCTCATGCACTACGTCTCCCCAAGGAACAATCTCGATGGCAAGAACAGCGCTGGGGCCCGGTCTAATATTGACGGATTGAACAGAATAACCGACTAATACCCGATCAAATATTTCCTTGATCAGCTTTTCATAGGAACTCTGATTGTCTTGTACTTCATTCACCTTACGGCCTACAAGCATTTGGTCGCCTACTGTACTCACACTAGCCGTCATGCGTTTTGCAATTTTAGAAGGAGGCATCTGACTGGAAACGATGGTCACATCAATCTTTTCCACCACGTCATCAGAAGCATAAACGACTCCTGAAAGTAACAATAAACTAAGCAATATGCTTATAAAAATCAGACGGAAAGAATATAGAGGAATAACAATGCACCTCCTAGCGAAATGCTCCATGTCCTATAAGTAAGACTTTAGTCGCCTTATATAGATATCAGAGCCAGGTCAATGACCTGACTCTGATAAACATTGGATTAGAATTGTCCGCCAAAGCTAAAGTGGCTTCTGCCGCCTTGACTGCCTTGGGCATAATCAAGACGAATTGGACCGATTGGTGTAGAAACACGAATTCCCACACCCACACTAGCCTCCAGGTCATTCAGCTTGTATCCTTCGCCTGACCATGCTTTACCAATATCAGTAAAGGCAACACCCTCTACTTTTTTAGCAATCGGGAAACGATATTCCGCTGTAGCGGCCAGCATTTTATTGCCTTTGAACTGATCATCACGATAACCACGCAGCGTATCAGATCCACCTACTGCAAAGCGTTGGCTGTCCGGCATTTTACCATCGGCATAACCGACAGTCCCCCGCAGTGCTACAACTTGGGCATGACCTACTTTTAAATAGTTTCTTGTTTCAGCAGTATATTTATTAAAATTAAAATCGCCGCCTAATGCTTTTCCAGCAAATTCAGCTGTTAAAGCTACACGATTCCCTTCTGTAGGACTAAATACATTATCCCGGGAATCATATACGCGCATTAAGCTAATGCTGCGAGTTGTACCAAAATTATCTTTCAGATAGGTCGGATTTTGATTATAATCTTCTCCTGATATCCATTCTACATAGTCATCTTTTCGTTGCTTCAACGTAATATAATTTTGTACATACTCACCTTGAGGACGACCAAGGGTAATATCAAAGCCTTTACGCTGTTTATCGTAGGTGGCTTTCTTACCTCCATCATCATCATAATCATTATATTCGTTGGTCATGTCATAAACACTAAATCCAAGGGATGTTTGCTTGTCATCCAGCCATGGGCGAGTATAACTCACTTCATAGTTCTTGTTGCTGGCTTTGCCGCCAAACTCCCAATGAAGTTTAACCTTATCTCCCGTACCACGGAAGTTGTCATCACCAAGCTCAATAATCCCAATCATACCATCGCTTTTGCTGTAGCCGCCCCCAATGGAGAAACGGCCTGTTTTTTGTTCTACAACTGTGGTTTCAAGAACAATGGCATTGGGCTCTTTGCCTGGATTCAGTTTCATATTTACGTCTTCAAAGTAGCCTAGGTTGTACACTTTTTGCATACTACGTTTGGCACTTTTTACGTTAAATGGCTGATTTGGCTTTAATTTCATTTCACGAGTAATAACATGGGTCTTTGTCTTTTCATTGCCTTTGACTTCGATGCCTTCCAGCATACCTTCATTAATGGTAATTGTCAGTACACCGCCTGTTCCCATTGCAACATCGCTTACTTTGGTCAAGATATAACCCTGATCATGATAATACTCTTCAATGGCTCGTACATTTTCATTTAACGCTTTCGAATTTAAAATACTGCCTGTTTTAACTGTCAGCATACTGCTAAGTTTATCGGATGACACCTTGGTATTGCCTTTTATAATAATCTCCTGCAATACTGGATTTTCCATCACGGTATAGACTACTTGTACCCCTTCAGGAACTTCATTGAAGTTGGATACTACATCAAAAAAGGTTCCCAATTCGTAGATGGCTTGCATATCTTGTTTCACCTTATCCGCTGTCAGCGCCTCACCAGGCTTTAACTTTACTGCACCCATGATCGTCGCTTCTGGTACCGTTGTATTGCCAGTGACAGTTATGGAAGTTACCGTTTTACCTGTGGGATCAGCAGCATAAGCTGGAGCTGAAATAGAAAATACAAGACTAATACTAAAGATAGCTGCAAGCAGAATATGCTTATAGTTTTTTGGAATTTTCATGCATTACCTCCTTTTGTCTTACTGGCCGCGTAATGTTTTTCCGGCGGCCCGCACCAACTTTTGCATTTCATCAGGCGAGATGGCTACTGCTGGTTCCACCTGCTGAGAAGATTCAGCTTTTTTTTCCTGACTCTTTGGGTTTGGTGCAGCAACACGTTGTACTGGCGAAGCAGCTTCTGTTATTACAACTACTTTCTTTGCTTCTAACGAAACAGCTGGCAATTGCCCAGCATTACTGCTGCTTTGTATCTGAGATTCCACTGGCGCATTTACTTTTTGCGTCAGTGGAACAGGTACAACAGGATTTGGCTTAGACGTCCACCAATACACTCCCCCGAATCCTGCAGCCATTACTACAGCGCAGGTCAAAGCGACTCCATGGCGAACCATCGTATATTTGTGACGCCAATGGTTAGAACGGCTGACTTCTTTTACATGCTGAAGTTCAGCTTGGGCTAACATTAGATCAAGCTCACCGCGAATATCTCGCTCTTTGTCAAAAGATTCCTCTGCCCTTGTCAACCATTTTCTTGCAGAAGACAAATGCTGGTATACATTTTTTTTAAAATGAGCCATATACAACACCCCTATTATAAACAATATATACAATCCTGAGAAGAGGCCAGATTATGGTCATTGGTTTCCTTTGAAAAACCTTTGTTTTTTAGCAATTAAACGTGTTTTCTATAGCAATCCATGCTATATGTGCCTTTTTTCTCGCTTTTTTACGGTTACCAGTGCTGCATAAATTTGGAGAGCATACCTCGAATACGCCTTATCCCTTGTTTTTGTAATTTATAGATATGCGATATGCTCAGATCTAGGCTTTCCGCCAATTGTTTGGGTTCACACTCTTCTAAGAATACACCGCTTAACACGGCTTGTTCATTATGAGGCAAGCGATCCATGGCATTCTTAACCTGAGCTACGAGATAATTATGCTCGGCTTGGCTGGAAACACCTGCCTTCCCATCAACTAACAAATCTCTTAAGGTAATGTCATCCCCAGATGATAAAGGACTATCCATAGAGGCAATACCAAACTTGCCCTCTTTTTCCATATAATTAAGAATGCGTCCACGTATTCGTTGGGAAGCATATAGGCTGAAAGCCACTCCTCTTCGATGATCAAATTTCTCTACTGCCTCAATAAGTCCTACTGTCCCTTCTTGAATCATATCCATAATCACCGTTTCATTCAGACGCCAGCCTGTAGCAATTTTAAATACTAGGGGCTGATAGTGTTCGATAATCTTGCTGCGGCAGTCCATATCATCCTGTTCCTTATACTGAATCCACAGAGTTTCTTCTTCTTCCCGAGACAGCATGTGTATTTTTTTAAGTTCTTTTACATATTGACTTAATATCATGTGGATCATCCTTCTTCTTAAAACCTATATCTAGCTTCTGCGCCAATCCATGTTTCTTTTTCATCATCGATAGAGCCAGTTAAACTAATATTTCGATTTATGCTATACCGAAATGATACTTCATTTTTACTGTGATCAACACCCATAACATAGCTTACCAGTAATCGATCTGTCAGATACTTACTCATCTCCAGATTATATACTTCTTTATTGACTGTAGAGCCATCATCATTTTTGTTGTTGTTCTTTTTCACAATACTAGAACTAGTATCCCGAACAAAACGGAATTCATCCAAGCCCAAGGCACTACGAACATTTCCTTCTATTTCACTAATAAAACGCAATTGCAGACCAGCATCAAGGGCGGCCATGAGTTCGTCTCTTCCAAGCCCTGTATCTCCGCTGTTTTGTTTTTCAAAATAACGGCTTCGCAGTGTCAGAAGAGATAGAATCTCCTGCTGACTCATAGCTGGCTCTGAGGTTAGATTAAATGCCATTTCTCCCATAGGCCCATTGATATTTAAATATACCACCGTTTGCTGCAGGGTTGCTTTAGCATTGAGTTTGATAATCGGTTCGAATGAAGCAAACTGCCTAAACTCCACACTTCCTTCTTCCACCTTAAATTGCGTTCTCAGATAACTCACTGTTCCGCGAATCGCCACAATACGCCCTGAAATATCTGGCTGGGCAATACTGCCGCCTACCTTTACTCTGCCAACAGCTAGCATGTCATATAGGTACGGATTGTAAAAACGCACTTTTTTCCCGACTTGTATATCAACGTCTAAATCCATGTCCAAATCGGATGGTTCCATATCAGGGAGGGAAGGAATGTCAATGATATTATTTTCAAAAAGCAATTTACCTGTTAATTTCGGCCGCACGTTCCCTTGGCTAATGGTCAAATTCCCATCAACAGCGCCCGTAAAATATTTGCTGCGAATCATAGGCTTATCCAACATTAAAGACAGATCATAATCAGTCAAACGTAATCCATCTAATTTTGCAGTACCTGTTGCACGGTAAGAACCATTTCCCATATACCCATCAAATTGCTTTACCTTAATTGTATCACCTTCAAAGGCAATAGCAACCCCCACTTTCTGGATAGGATCTTTTAAAGCTGACAGCTTCACCGTACCATTGTTAACGGTAATCATCCCTTTAAGGACTGGCTGTTTTAAGCTGCCAGCTATGGTAATTTCACCTTGTGTCGCTCCCTCAGCCCATGCAACTTGTTTTGTAAGCAGTGGTAAAATACTCAAATTTGCTTTATCCAGCTTCACGTTCAGATTCATTTGCTCTGCAGCATTTGCCTGTTGTCTGCCTCCGGAGCTAAGGGCTGCTACAGGAATAATACCATAGGCACTAGCTTGATAAGGGCCTTTTTTCAATAAGACTTGATCTACATGTATTACATCCTTATCCAGGATCAATAATCCATATAAGGAATCAACGGTTGTATCACCGATTCCGCCGTTAACAAGCTCCAAGGATAGAGCCGTATGAGGATTATCCGATACCCCTGAAACTTGCGCAGCAAAATCGAGTTTGCCTCTAGGTTGAATCGAAGTATCAAAGAAAGCGGCAACTAAGCCAGCATCGATGCCTCTGCCGCCCACTTCCAGGCTCAAAGGTCCGTTGACATTTAAATCCGCTCTCCCCCGCGCCAGCATGACTCCTGTGCCTTGTTTAACTGAAAGCTCCGAAATGGTCAGAACGTTATTTTCTAATGCAG
>CAMKSY010000136.1 GCA_946415545.1 uncultured Pelosinus sp.
ACGGTCAATCAGCCGAAAGTTGTGGAATCCTCCATCGGCGAATTTGTTGAATCCCTGGTCGAAGCGATCGTCATCGTCTTAATCGTAAGCTTTGCCAGTCTGGGTATGCGGTCCGGCGTGGTCGTGGCCCTAACCATTCCTTTGGTCATTGCCATTACCTTTACCTTAATGTACCTGACAGGCATCGCCCTGCAGAGCATCTCTCTGGGGGCTCTCATCATTGCCCTAGGTTTGTTGGTCGATGATGCTATCATCGCCACGGAAATGACGATTGTCAAGCTGGAGCAAGGCTGGAGCCGCTTCGACGCTGCTTGTTTTTCCTATACCTCTACCGCCTATCCCCGTTTGACCGGCGCGTTAATAACCTGCGCGGGCTTTATTCCCATCGGTTTTTCCAAAGGGCTTGCCGCCGAGTTTTGCGTCGATCTCTTTTGGGTTATATTCTTCGCTCTCCTTGCTTCCTGGCTGGTTGCCGGAGCGGTCACGCCGTTGCTCGGTTACCAATTTATTAAAATAAAACCGGCTCAGCAAACCACCAGTGAAAGCAATGCGCACCATGACCTTTATGACACCCCCTTTTATCGGCGATTTAAGCGCTTGTTACTGTGGTGCATGGGGCACCGCAAAACCGTACTAACAGCTACTGCCGCCACATTTATCGGCTCTATCTTTCTCCTGGGATTGGTCAAACAGGAATTCTTTCCTGCTTCCAGCCGTCCAGAGCTCATCATCCAGCTCAAATCACAGGAAGGGTCTTCCTTAACCAACACCGCGGAAGTGGCCCGCGAGTTTGCTAAAGAATTGGACGGTGACCCGAATATTTCTTATTACACCTATCATGTAGGGGAAGGAGCGCCCCGCTTTGTACTCAGTTTTGAACCAACCTTCAATAAATCAAATTTCGCTGAATTCATTGTAGTCGCCAAGGATGTTCAGGCCCGTAATGCGCTGGCCCAAAAAGCCGAGCAATTATTAAACACCAAATTTACAGATGTACGGGGACATATAAAGTTACTATTCACTGGAACGGGCCCGGATTATCCGGTGATGCTGCGGGTAAAAGGCCCTGACCATGAAAAAGTGCGTGAAATCGCTGAACAAGTCCGCGCCGTTATGGCCGCCCATCCGGCTACACAAAACGTAAACCTCAACTGGAATGAGAAAAGCAAAGTGATGCACTTAGAGATTGATCAGGCAAAAGTAAAAGCCCTCGGTCTCAGTTCCCATGAATTGGCAGCATCGCTCCAAACCCAGTTGTCTGGAACACCGATTACCGAATTTCGTGAGCATGATAAAACCGTCAGCATGGTTCTCCGGTTTGCGGAAGCGGATCGTAATAACCCGGAACGGCTAAAAGACCTCAACATCCATATCGGCAACGGCAAATATGTCCCCCTTGACCAAATTGCCACCATCCGTTATGACGCCGAAGAAGGCTTAATTTACCGGCGGGATCTGCTGCCCATGGTTATGATACAGGCGGAACTGAAGCCCACATCTAAACTTACCGGCTCGGACGTGACCAAGCAAGTTTATGGCAGCCTTCAAGAACTCAAAAGTGATTTGCCAGCCGGCTATTTCATTGAATTTGACGGTGCAACGGAACGCAGCATTAAAAGTAGCAAGTTCCTGGCGGAACCCATCCCGGCCATGCTGCTTGTTATTATGATTCTGCTCATGATGCAGCTGCAAAATATACCGAAAATGCTGCTAACCCTCTTAACAGCGCCGCTGGGTATTATCGGTGTATCCATCAGTCTCCTGCTCACCGGAAGTCCTATGGGATTTGTGGTGCAATTGGGAATTCTGGCCTTGTTCGGTATTATTATGCGCAATACCGTTATCTTAATGGATCAGATTGAACAGCATCTGGTGGCTGGCGACTTCCTATGGGACGCAATTGTGTCAGCGACAATCAGCCGATTCCGCCCGATTATGCTAACAGCCGCAGCCGCTATCTTAGGCATGATTCCGCTGGTACCCAGTACTTTGTGGGGCTCTATGGCGATTGCCATCGCCGGCGGTTTATTGGGAGCAACCATCTTGACTCTGCTGGTACTGCCGGTTATGTATGCTGCCTGGTATAAGGCACAACCAGTAGACGGCACCAAAAACAATTCTTTAAATGATGCCGAAAAATCATTGTCTCAGTAGCATGCAATAAATTGCGCAATTGCTGGAAGCCAGTGATGTCATCATTATTGGCAGTCAGCAATTGGGGGAAATTTTCATAAATAATGTAATGAAAAATAATCCAATCGAAAGGAGAAACCGTGAAATCACCATTTATTCTCGTTAATACAGCCGTTGTGGCGGCTGCCGCTTTCGTTATATTTTGTCAAACCGCCCTGGCAGCGCCGCTGGGGCTCTCACTGGATGCGAGTATTGCTCTGACGTATAAGAATAATCCGGCATTGCAAATTGTAGAAGCACGCCAAGAACAGTCAGTTTGGGCATTGAAAGAGGCTCAGACCAATAAAAACGTATCCCTAGATTATACCCATACGGATATGCGTTCCAATTCTCCGCCCACATGGTCGCCCTCCCCGGAAGCCGTCTCTCCCTATAACTATTTTAGCAACCAGATTATCGCCAGTCTTCCACTCTATACCGGTGGTAAAGTAGAAAACACGATTGAACAAGCGAAACTCAATCACAAGGTGTCGCAGCTTGAAATTACAGCTACCAAACAACAACTTAAGCTGGAGGCTAGTAACGGTTATTACAAAGTACTGCAAAACCAGACCCTGTTAGAAATCGCCAAACAAACGGTAAATGATTTCAGCGCTCATCTTGATCGTGTCTGGCAAATGTACGATATGGGCGTGGCACCCTGGCATGACGTACTGCAAACCAAAGTTCGGCTGGCAAATGCGGAAAATGATTTAGTACAAGCGCAAAACGATTATTATTTAGCCGTCTACAGTCTAAATAAAACAATGGGCTTACCCCTGCGCAGCGAAATTACGCTGACAGAACCGCTCATCTATCAAGAATATGCTTTGGCTCTTGACGACGTTACCGCCTATGGATTGACGCATCGCCCGGAGATGGCAGAGCAGCAGGCGAATATTAAAATAGAAGAAGCTCAAATCAAAATTGCCCAAAGCGGACAACATCCCAAGGTTATGCTGACCGGAACCATGGCCTGGAATAATGACGACTTTGCAGGCACGGCGAACAGAGATTGGACGGCTATGTTGGTAACCCAATTTAACCTATTTGACTCCGGAAATACCAAAGCAAAAGTCAGGCAGGCGCAATCAGGCGAGTTAGCCGCACGGAAACAAGCACAGCAAACACAGGATAACATTTCCTTGGAAATCAGCGATGCTTATTTGCGTATGAAAGAAGCAGAAAAACGAATAAGTACCAACAAGATAGCTGTTGAAGAAGCCAGTATGAATTTTGCTATTGCGCAAAGAGCTTATAGCGCCGGTGTCGGTACCAATTTAGATGTTATGGATGCCGAACTGGCACTCAACCAGGCAAAAACCAACTATACTAACTCATTATTTGACTATAACATCAGCAAGGCCCGGCTCGACAAGGCGATGGGCAGCGAATAAACCACCAGAAGATATACTGCCATTGCAATAAATTGGGACACGGGGACAGGTCGTCCCATGTCCCAATTAGCATTATTCTATCAGTCAGGGCTCTGCTTTAGGTTTCTTCTTTGGGACATGGGGGCAGGTTCTTTGTCCCTATGGATGGCTTCTTTTGATAAATGCTAAATCCTTCTATATGAAGCACGGGAAAGATTAGTTGTTTCTTACCAGCTTTTCTATGAAACAGCGTACCTGTCCCCATGTTTGCATGACTTGCACTAACACAGAAAATGCATATCCTCAGTATATGATGACGTGAATATAAATCAAATTTTACCTAATTAAAATTTGATTTATATTCAGACGCTGTTATGCCATAAATTCTTTTAAAATGCTTATTTAAATGAGATAGATCAACAAAACCACATTCTGCTACAGCCAAGTAAATATCGTTGTTATTTTCTAGCAATTGCTTTGCACGATTTACCTTGCAAAATATAAAGTATTGATAGGGTGTAATTCCAGTATTAGCATTAAATAACCTGATAAATTGAAACTTTGACATGGCAAGCTCTTTGCATATCTCATCAAGACTCAATACATCTTCTAATTTAGCATAAATCATTTCTTTTGCTTTTTTAATTCGTTTATTATCTTTTTTGTAATCTGTACAAATCGTAGTTGGATTCAAGTTGTCTACGAGAGATAGGAGCAGTTCACTGCATAAGGCTTCCTCTTTTTCACTTAGAATTGCACTTGCAAGGCTTAAGATACTTTTCCTAAGAGCTTGATGATAGACAATTGGGGATGCAAAACGAACTAGATCTCTTTTCCCAAGTATCTCCAAGAATAGCATTGGTTCAATATACAGCATAACATAATCAAGACCCGTACTATCATGTGCCCTACCGTCATGCATCTGTTCAGGATTAAAGAGCATGACCCCATTCTCATAGGATGAATGTAAACTGCCATCTAAATTATATTCTTGAATGCCACGTAGAGTTACACCTAATGCGTATTCCTCATGACAGTGCTTTTTATATGTGAAATCAGTAAAACTAGCTGATAGCGCAGTGATATCTGATGATTTTTTATATATGAATTTTTCCATATCCATCATCTCCTAATCATCTCAACTAGTCCCGAACCCATTATAGCAGAATAGATTAAAAAAAGTGACATACTTATATTAACCAGCTTTTGATACTTCAGTAGGAATTCCTTGAAAATCGCCCCAAAAAGTACCCAGGTTACAAATGCTAAAAACCCCACAGCGGTAATCACCGCAACAAATATTGTTAGTATATGGGATTCCGTATAATATGGCATAACGAAACTTGGGATTACTGTCATTGTAAACAACACCACCTTAGGATTTACAAACTGCATAATGAAACCAGACTTAAATGTGGCAACTTGCTCTACAGTTGATCCTGATGTATCCATATTATATATCTGATAAGCCAAATACAAGATATAAAGACTTCCAACTATCTGCATTATGATCAGAATTTTGGGGATTACGACCACAAGTACAGTATTTAATATAGCGGAGATTGCAAGTAAGACACCAAAGGCAATTGTAGCTCCATATGTGTATTCCATAGCTTTTTTTATTCCAAAACCCTGCACCGTCGACAATATAACAATGTTGGTAGGTCCAGGTGTAAAGGTTATAATAACGCAGTATATTATAAAAGATGTAATGTCCATGCTATACGCTCCTCAAGTGTTATTCTCATGAATAATACCTCAAGGAAACAAATACGTATAGTATATTATTGCAAGGTTGAACATGTAATAAATTTATTCAATCCTGTTATCATTACAAAAAATTACTTGTTCCTAAATAAGCTATCGTACTAAATGCTGATTTATTTCATTTCTATTACTTATGTGGATTTTACTACGGAAGATTTTAAAGTGCTATATTTCAAACGTTGGGGAATTGAAGTCAAATACAGTCAGCTAAAAAGCAGATATGAGCTTAAAACTTTTCGGGAGATATCAATCAAATATGACATATAGTTGTCATGTTCGCCTGATATAATTTAAATTGCTGGAGATAGTAAAATTGTAGCTGCCCAGCAATATTAACAAAGGCATTTTGCCCAAAAAGGAGATAACCATGAATACGAAACTTGCAGGGTCCATCTCAATTTATATGGATTCAATCAATTCCAATGACAGCAGCGTTTTGGAAAAGTGTATCGCTAAGGATGCACATATTCACGATGTAGGAGAAAACAAACATATTAATGGACTAGAAGCGATAAAGAAATGGCGCGGCAGCAGTAATGATGAATTTAAGCTAAAATCCGAAGTGACAGCAGTTGAAGAAAAATATGGGGTAACCATTGTTACTTCCATAGCCAGTGGGAATTTTCCGAGCAGCCCGCACATTTTCTACTACTTCTTCACGATTGCAGATGATTTGATTACAAATATTGAGATCATCCCCGGTGAACAAAACATCAACATAGAGCATAAATAAGAAACATTAAACATAATTTCACACTTTCATTCTATGTCCATGAAATACAGAACTCCTGCAAGGCTCAACTGCTTTGCAGGAGTTCGTTGTACAATTGAAATTATAACTGGCCTTATCATGTTTCTCTAAACTGGATCTTTTTCATGCGCAGTCCTTTAGTGTAACATAAGCGCGTAAGAAGGCGCCAAACCTAGCGTTACTTTTGAGGAGGAGATTCGGTTATGGAAAATAAGAATCATGATATTTGTAGCATGTGTCAATCGGAAATGCACGGGACTACTTACGAAATGGAAACAGGGAATCTTATCTGTGGTGACTGTATCCAAACTGGTTACATCGTCTACCTGCAACAGAAAAGATCTAATGAATGGTGGGCGCTTTCCATATTTAGAACGAAATCTGAAGCAGAGTCAGCCGCAAAGGATGTCATGAATTTCCCATTTATAGCTGGTTATACCATTGAAGAAGCTATATATGGGCAAAAGTCCCGCCAGAACAGTAGTCGAAACAGTAAAATTCAGTCGATAAGTGCTAACGAATTAAAAAAGAAGATCGAAACAGGTGATCTGTCTTTTCAAATTATTGATGTACGAGCCGATAAGGAATTAGAAAAAGGCAGTATACCTGGTGCTGTACATATAACAATAGAAGAGCTACCTCATAAAATGATAACCCTCTCTAAGGATAAAGAACATATTATTGTATGTTCTCATGGACTTCGCGCTCGTTATATCTCTGAATTTTTAGAAGACAATGGATATAAGGCAAAAATCTTAACTAGTGGGATGATGGGTTGGAACGGATTTGGATTTGTAGTATCCGCTATGGATACAGTCGTATCCATAATAAAAAAATTCAACAACAAAAAGGAAGGGAGTAACACACTATGATCTATTTTGATAATAGTGCCACGACCTTACCAGATGAAGATATCTTAGCAACTTATCACGAAATCGCGACAGAATGTTTTGGCAATCCGTCTTCCCTTCACCGCTTAGGTGGAAAGGCAGCTCTCAAATTAGAGCAGGCAAGAGGGGTCTGCGCTGCTAGTCTAGGAGTGAAACCGGAAGAGATTATCTTTACATCCAGTGGCTCTGAAAGTAATAATACAATCATAAAAGGACTTACTCTGGGGAAAGATTTTCATGGCAAGCATATTATTACAACGGGTGTAGAGCATGCCTCTGTATATGAAACCTGCAAGCAATTAGAGGACATAGGATATTCTATCACATACCTACCAACTGATGACGAGGGTTGTGTTCATGCAGAGGATGTAATACGAGAAATACGAAAAGATACCATTCTTGTTACTGTCATGCACGTAAATAGTGAATTAGGTTCGATACAACCCATCGCAGATATTGGCCGTTTGTTGTCTACCTATCCCACTATTCATTTTCATGTCGATGCCGTGCAAAGCTTTGGAAAGCTGCCACTTAGTCCCAAAGAATGGGGAATCGACTCTCTTTCCATCTCTGCTCATAAATTTCATGGTTTGCGCGGAGCAGGACTGCTTTATATTCGCAGCGGTACTTCCATCTCTCCATTAATAAATGGAGGCGGACAAGAGCATGGCTATCGTGCCGGAACAGAAAATGTCCCTTGTATCGTAGCTATGAGCAAAGCGATGCATAAACAGCACCTACAGCAGAAGGATAATTATAGCTATCTATCTAATCTTAAACAATACTTACTAGATGGTCTTATGGAAATACCCGGTTGTATATTAAATGGCCCGCAAGAACAAAGCAAGGTTGGAGCCCCCCATATTATTAACTTTTCTCTTCCCGGCTTTAAGTCGGAAGAATTACTACTTGCCTTAGAAAGTGAAGATATCTATGTTTCAAAAAGTTCTGCTTGTTCATCCAAAAGTAATAAGCCTTCACGTGTTTTGTTATCTGCTGGGATAAGTGAAATTATAGCCAATAGTGCCATCCGTGTTAGTTTTTCTACTTATAACACAATGGAAGAAGTGAATGCTTTTATAGTAACGTTACAAATGATTGTAACCAAATTGAGATTAAAAACCAGATGAAACATCACTACTATGAGCTATCTGCCAAATCTAGCATAGGAGTATCATTATGTTTGTTCTAAGTAGCAAAAATAAAAAGCCATTATACTCTCAAATCTACCAACAAATCCGCAATCATATCCTTAGCGGAGATTTGAAACCAGGGACAAAGCTGTCGTCAAGCCGCCGCCTGTCAAAAGAGTTATGCGTCAGCAGAAATACGGTGGATATGGCCTATCAGCAGCTTGTGTCAGAGGGTTTTCTTGTGGGAAAAGCACGCAGCGGCTATTATATAGAAGCGCTGGACAGTATTAATCTACTTGTGTTTATGGAGACAAAGGCAAAAGAAGAAGCTATTTTGAGCGAACCATTAACAGTTCCAATATATAATTTGCAATATGGTAAGCTAGAGGCGGCTATTTTCCCCTTTAGGAAATGGAAGCAATTAACCAATAAATGCTTGCGTGATAATAAGGAGCAAATCATGAATTACGGACAAGTGCAAGGAGAACCTGGGCTGAGAACCGCCATTTCAGAATTCTTGAGAGAGTATCGCGGGGTGGAATGTACTGCAAATCAGATTGTTATTGGCCCTGGCACCCAATACTGTCTTACTCTTGCCTGTCAGCTGATTCAACCCTCAACTACTACTATTGCAATAGAAAATCCTGGGTTTGGGGCCGCACGTTCTATTTTTTCTAATCTGGGCCTTCATGTAATACCAATACCAGTAAAAAAACATGGCTTGCAAGTAAAACAATTACGTATGACTGATGCAAAAGCTGTATATGTAACCCCTTCACACCAATTTCCTACAGGAAATATCATGTCTATTACCAGACGTCTTGAACTTGTTAAGTGGGCTTATCAATCAAATGCTATCATTATCGAGGATGACTATAGCTGCCACCTTAGATATGATGTTAGACCCATACAGGCATTACAAGCATTAGCCCCGGACCAAGTCGTATATATTGGAAGTTTTTCGAAAATACTCTCACCATCCATACGGGTTGCATATATGGTTCTTCCTCAAAAACTGGTGGATCATTTTCTCTTAACGGCAGAACATTTCCCTTGTCCTGTACCCTTCTTAATACAAAAACCTTTGGAGTTATATTTAAAAGAAGGCGAATGGGGAAGCCATTTAAGAAAAATCACCAGGCATATGAAGAAAAAGCGTGATATTCTGATTCAGGTTCTTAAAGATGAGTTTGGTGATGCGGTTTCGATTTCGGGAGAAAATGCAGGGTTGCATCTTTTGGTTCAAGTTAAATCACCTCTGCCAGAGCAGGAACTTGTAAGACGTGCACTTCAGATAGGGGTTCTAATCCATCCATCAGGAAATTTATGGATGAATTCAGAAGATGCCCCTTTTGGAGCTGTTCTACTAGGGTATGGTGGTATCACACTTGAGGATATTTATCCCGCGGTTCATTTACTGCGACAAGTATGGTTAGGGGATAAATAACTATTCCCTGCAAAACACAAAAACACGTATTTAGGGTTACCGTCAAGCAACAGGATTCTTATTATCTGGTCGCTATTTAGATGACTTTAGCAATCAACTGAATAAGATTAAAATACTTTCCGCCCTCAGCCTCCATCATTTTGATGTCCTCAGAGACAATGGGATGATAGCCGGTCTGCCATTCTTTCCACGCCTGTCGGCAACAGGCCATTTCGCCGCTGTTCACCACTTCAATGCCCTCGGTCCTCTTCCACAAATCTTTCCACCAAGCAAGAGAGTGCAGGGTTCTTTCCATCTCGCTATTCCAAAACGGCTGCATAGCATCGGGAACCTGTTTCCCAAATTCGTATTGTAAACCGGGAATAGCCACGGCGATATGGCCGCCTTTTTTCACAAAAGGAATGAGCGCTGAGAGCATTTGTACCGTATCACCGAAATAATGGTAAGCATCCACAGTAAACAAC
>CAMKSY010000137.1 GCA_946415545.1 uncultured Pelosinus sp.
GGCTTATTTTAACCTTACTTACATTGTTTAGTTTTCAAGGAACACATTCGATACAAAAACTTTCATTTCAAAATTTCATCGTCGCCCGTAAGCAACTTCTATATAATAACATAACCTTTTTTATATTGTCAACCTTTTATTTAATATTTCATAATTGATTTTCATATAAAAATAATTGGGGGAGGCTATGATCGATTAGACTTAAAGATTACAATATTAAGTCTAATGACAATACCTCTCGCCAATTGCTATACATTACCCAAGATTAACAATATATTGCAATGTAGGTTTCACTTAATTCATCTAGTGCTCGCTTCATCTCAATTATGCTTTCATTAGTTAAATTATATTTTTCTAAATCACCGCCATGTAACACCGAAGATAATTTTCCAATACGAGATAACAATTCTAATTTTTCCATGTAATTACTTTACACCTCTATTTTTGAAGTCACAAAGCCTATTTTACCAACGAAAGCTTTTCTTGTAAAGAAAAAATTGGATAATGATAGATTAGTTTAAAGAAATTTTTGTACAGCACTACCATTAAGATAATTACAGCGCTTGCCTTGCCAAGTATCACGATCAACTAATGTTCTCTCAATATCATCACGAATCTTCCACCAACCAGTCTGCCAATTTGTAAATAAAGTATTTTTTTCTGGTGCTCTACCAATTAGGCGCTGTACTGCGATATCGGAGTGTAAATATTCTAAAAAGGTTACTACTCTCTCTACATATTCCTCTTTTGAAATTAGATTTATTTTACCTTTTTGATACCAATCAGCCATTGTTGTCTCTTTCACAATATACAATGCATGAAGCTTTACCTGATTGACCCCCATAGCCGATAATACTTTGGCACTTTCGATTACATCCAGTTCATCGTCCCAAGGTAAATTCAATATAATATGAGCACAAACTTCAATATTATGCTTTTTAATCCGCAGCGTTGCATCCAAAAATTCTGCTAACGTATGTCCTCTATTTACTTTTCTTAATGTATGATAGTTTACAGTTTGAAGCCCTAATTCAATACTGATGTCAACATTTTTTACTTGGCTAATACCAGACAACATTTCTAGATATTGATCATTCACACAGTCTGGACGAGTTGCTAACGCAATGCTCACCACATCTTCCTGACAAGCCTCATGAACATACTGCTCAAGCTGCTGCACCGGCAGATAGGTGTTGCTGAAATTTTGAAAGTAAGGAATAAATTTTTTCGCTTTATATTTTGCTGCAATGTGGATACGATTTGCTGCAATTTGCATTGCTACCGTCATAGAAGCAGGTAAATTTTCATATCCAGCGCCAATTTCGCCACAGAATACACATCCCCCCTGTCCACAGCTGCCATCACGGTTAGGGCAAGTAACAGGTAAGCTGACAGGCAGTTTATATACCTTTTCTCCATAACGTTGGCGAAGAAAATCTGAATAAGCATTATAACGCATGATAATCCCGCCCTTCCATTTCTTTAAAATCATCACATGCAATACATTGATATTGAGTACTATCCTGTCCATAGCAAAAGAGTATCGGCTTTTTTTCGTAATAAATCTTACCTGGCTGTTTTATGTACTCCAGTAAGTCAATTGAAAAAACCTCAATACGATATTTCTTTTTAAGATCTCGCCAAGTTGTAAAGATATAATCAGGTATATAGTTACGTACCACATTTGTATTGCGCCAAAATTCATTCTTTTCTTCCATCCATTGCTCTTGATTCCAAGACAAAAACTCAGGTTGTATTGTGCCGTTCTCACTCATAAGAGCATCAAACTTTAAAAATTCCTGACATAAACCTGCTTCTTTTTCATGATAAATAGAGCAAAAATCAAATAAATATTTAAAGATTGACTTATTGCTGTGAGAGATTAAATGTAGGTGCTTCTCTTCCCAATAGGTGGATAAATCATGATAAAAATAAAAAGCATTGCCTCCGTGCACTCGAATTAAGAAATCTAATGTATATTTGAATCTTCCTGTATTGTACACCTGGTTAAAAACTTCTTCCATTATTTTAAGCTTTCTTACTTCCCTATAAGTTAGATTATTATTACTTAATACTTCATAAGGTGCTTCATCCAGAAATACGTAGCCACATTCATCGGCAATAGTACGGAGCCCAGCACCTTTTAACATTTTTAAGAAACCAATTTGCAGCATATGTGGTCGTAGTTGATAGACATCATTAAACGACTGCCCAAACTGTGTATAATTTTCGTAAGGCAGTCCTACAATCAAATCTAAATGTACATGAATATTTTGATTTGAAATAATACGCGTTACATTTTCAACGATTTTAGACCAATTATTATGGCGAGAAATTTTTTTAAGTGTAGGTTCATAAGTAGATTGAATACCAATTTCAAATTGAAATCTTCCTATTGGTGCATCTTTTAAAAATTCTAATACTTCATCATCTAAAAGATCAGCAGCAATTTCAAAATGAAAATTAGTACGACAATCTTGCATTGCTAAAAAACGTAAGATAGGTAAATAATGGTCTTTCTTAGCATTAAAAGTTCGATCAACAAATTTAACTTGTCTTACATTATGTCTAATAAAAAAAGCTAGCTCTTTATATACACGATCTAAACATAAAAAACGTACGCCTGAGGTAGCGCTCGATAGACAATATTGACAAGAAAAAGGACATCCTCGGGCACTTTCATAATAAATGATTTTATCTTTTAGCTGCTCCATATCACTACCACGATAAGGGAAGGGTATTGTATTTATATTTTCGATAATTTGAGGCTTGTCTACAATAATTTCTTCCTCTTGCCGAAATGATAAACCTTCAATAGTGTGAATCGCTGCATTAGAGTTTAGTGCTGTCAATAACTCCCGAAGAGTCTCTTCCCCTTCTCCTTGCAGAACATAATCAATGCCAGTATTTTTTTTCATCACATCCAAAGGATCATAAGATACTTCTGGTCCTCCCAATATAATGACCACTTTAGGTAATACTTTCTTAAGCAGTCTAACCAATTTCAAAGTCATATCAATGTTCCATATATAACAGGACAACCCAATAATGTCAGGTTTTTCACTATAGATGTCACTCAAGATAACAAGCAAATCATTATTAATTGTATATTCTTTTACCAGAATCTCACAATCCACGATGTTACAAGCTTTTCTCAGATATTTCAAAGCTAATGATGAATGAATATATTTCGCATTCAACGTTGATAAAACTACTTTCACTACACAATCACTCCATATATATTCAAGTATTAGGTTACTACTTATGGGTTACTTCTTTTATAGGTTATTCCCTCCTTAGTATTCACCACCTGCGTGTGCTTTGAATACTATAAAATAAAAGTAACCTTTAAAGGAAGGTGCCATAATGAGGATATTCATAGATGGACAAAAAGTACCTGTTAATGTCCGAGTTAGTAGAGACTTATTAATGACACTAAAAGCGATGTCACAAACACTTCATTGGCGGATCACTTATGACACAGCCAATGAATTAGTGTATATTTACTCCCCTGATTATGTAGCTCCTGGATCGTTAGATCGTCCCGCACCAGTAATCGATGAACCCGAGAGTCAACGTTTATTGGGAAAAATCATCTGTCTTGACGCTGGTCATGGCGGAACCGATCCTGGTGCTATTGGTCCATCCGGAACAATGGAAAAGGATAATACATTAGCAATCGCATTAATTCTGCGGGATATGCTGGAAAATAATGGAGCAACAGTAGTGCTGACTCGTGACAGTGATCGCAATGTGTCGTTGCCTGATGCCTCCGATGGAGAAGAACTTGCTGCCCGAGTAGAAATTGCCAAAGATTCCAATGCTGATATCTTCATCAGTATACACAATGATTCCTTTACGGGCAACACAGCTGTAGGGACCACTACGTTTCATTATGGTGATCCTCAATCCATCAAATTAGCTGCTCTTGTACAGAAAAACTTAGTAACAGAGCTAGGAACAAAAGACCATTCATCTCGATTTGCAAGCTTTTATGTTATCCGCTATACCAAAATGACCGCTATTTTAATCCAAGCAGCCTTTATTTCAAATCCAGAGGAGGAAGTTTTACTATCCAGTATTGACGGTAGAACCAAAATAGCTGAAAGTATTTTTCAGGGCATCGTAAACTTTTACAAAGTATAAGAAAGATATTTTTCCATATGCTATACAGGAATCTTAAACTATCTTGCTAATATATACAACTATATCTATATTATTCAAAGGAGTGTATACATGTCTAAAATGCTTCGAATCCTTCCATTGTCTCTTACTAGAATTAAGTACAGCAATGCTAGCGGTGGCGCTGCTACTAATGAAACCTCCCATGTGCCGCCTCGCAGTGAAATATCCGATCAATATAAATGGCATCTAGAAGATATTTATGCAGATGATGAGCTTTGGCAGCAAGATTTTAACACCTTAAAGAACAACTTAAAAGAAATCACTCAGTATGCTGGTACTTTGAAAAATTCATCTCAGGATTTATTAGCGTGCCTTAAAGAACGGGATGAACTGGGAATAATTAGTGGCAGGCTCTATGCCTTTGCCCGTATGCATAAAGACGAAAATACGTCAGACACCAAATACCAAGGAATGACGGGAAAATTAGAATCATTACTAGCAGAAGCAGGTGCGGCTACTGCGTTTATTGAACCTGAAATATTATCTTTTCCTGATGAAACGTTAACCAAGTTTCGTCAGCAGGAAGAAGGTTTAAAAGAGTATAGTTTTTATTTCGATAACCTTGCCAGACAAAAAGAACATGTATTATCTCCTAAGGAAGAAGCCATCTTATCAAGAGTCTCAGATATTACACAAGCATCTGAAAATACCTATAATATGTTAGCACATGCAGATCTGGAATTTCCCCAAACAATTGATGAAAAAGGCAAAATGGTACAATTAAGCGAGGGACGTTATAGTCAATTCATTCGTTCCAGCGACCGAAATGTTCGTCAACAAGCTTTTACTAATTTGTTTACTACTTATAACCGCTACCGCAATACCTTTGCTTCTACATTAAATGGAAATGTGAAACAAAATGTTTTTTATGCAAAGACCCGTAGTTATGCCTCCACATTGGAATCTGCTTTAAAAAGCGACAATGTACCCACGGAGGTGTATGATAATCTAATAGCTACCGTCCGCAAGAATCTTGCTCCCTTGCATCGCTATGTTGCTCTTAAGAAAAAATTTCTGCAATTAACTGACATTCATATGTACGATTTATATACTCCCTTAGTTAAAGATGTGAAATTCCCTTTTCCTTATGAAGAAGGGCTGAAACTGGTTTGTACGGCCCTTAAGCCTCTCGGTTCAGAATATGCCAAAATTCTAGATACAGGCTTAACTTCTGGCTGGATCGATGTTTACGAAAATAAAGGGAAACAGACAGGTGCCTATTCCTGGGGAAATTATGGAACCCACCCTTTTGTATTACTCAATTATAATAATCGTTATGATGATGTCTCCACATTGGCCCATGAAATGGGGCATGCTATTCATAGTTACTACAGTCAGGAGAATCAGCCTTATGCTACATCATCTTACACAATTTTTTGTGCCGAAGTTGCTTCCACTACCAATGAAATACTCCTATTGCAACATATGCTTAATACCACAACAGATAAGAATATAAAACTCTACCTCATCAATCAGCATTTAGAGCAAGTACGAGCTACTATTTACCGTCAAACTATGTTTGCTGAATTTGAAAAAATGATTTATGAAATATCCGAAAAAGGCGAAACTCTCACAGCAGATAGTCTTGATACGTTATGGCATGATCTTAACGTAGCTTATTATGGTTCTAATATCGTTGTTGACAACGAATTAGATATCGAGTGGGCAAGAATCCCACATTTTTACTCAGAATTTTATGTTTATCAGTACGTTACAGGCTATTCTGCTGCCACAACTTTAGCGGATAAAATACTTAAGGAAGGGCAGCCAGCTCAAGAAAAATATATTATCTTTCTAAAAAGCGGTGGTTCTGATTACTCTCTCAATATTTTAAAACAGGCTGGCGTTGATATGTCCTCACCAAAGCCAATTGAAATAACATTAAATAATTTCTCTGCCATGCTGGATCAAATGGAAAAGCTGCTAGCACAATAGAAACGTTATAATAAAAAAGACTGGTTATCCAGTCTTTTTTTTATTGAGAGTATAGCTAACCACAGATATAAAAATACTATGAATCATAGAGGTGATATGTTATGCAATTAATTAAACCGATGTTAGCTAAACCTGCTAAATTGCCACCCGATGACGCTCAATACAGTTTTGAGATCAAGTGGGATGGAATCCGTGCAATGCTTTACTATAACGCAGAACAATTAACGATAAGAAGCCGCAATTTAAATGATATTACACATCAATATCCAGAACTTCAGCAATTGAAAAAAAAATTAACTGGACAAAAAATTATACTTGATGGAGAAATTATTACATTTGATAAGAAAGGTCTGCCTTCCTTTCCTATCTTACAACAACGCATGGGTCTTAGTTCCCTTACTGCTATTCATAAGAAAATGTTAGAAACACCTGTAACCTATATTATCTTTGATATTCTCTACCTTAATCAATCCCTCTTAGAACTTTCCTATACAAAACGCCGTTCTATTTTAGAAACCTTACAGCTTTCAGATGCCAATTGGCAGACTCCAGCTTATCAACAAGGCAGCGGTAAAGAAATACTTGCTGCAGCCTCTGCTTTAAACTTAGAAGGTATTGTTGCCAAACGCTTAAGCAGCATTTATATTCCTGGAGCACGCAGCAAAGATTGGCTTAAAATAAAAAATCAGCATCGTCAGGAATTAGTGATTGGCGGCTGGCTGCCGGGTCAAGGTCAACGTTCTGGAGGAATCGGCGCCCTACTGTTAGGTTATTATGATAGGACACTTCAAGAGTCTAGAAAAGAGAATAGACCGCAACACTTTCTTTATGCCGGAAAAGTGGGTACAGGCTTTACTAAACATATGCTTCATCAACTCTATACCTTGCTTATTCCTCTACAACGCAATAGCAGCCCCTTTGCCACAAATGAATTTCCTAATACGACCATCTTCGTAGAGCCTTATTTAGTTGGCGAATTTGAATTCACAGAATGGACACCGAATAACACCCTTCGTCATCCTTCATTTAAAGGCCTGCGCAATGACAAAGCGGCTCATGATGTAGTACAAGAAACAAGAACACGAACTCTATAACGTTTGAACTCATAAAAAGGAAGTGCATAATATGGCCAGACCTATGTGGAGTGGCACGATCAGCTTTGGATTAGTCAATATACCAATTAAATTATTCAATGCTGTAAAAAAGAAAACACTACAATTTCATCAACTACGTAAAAGTGATGGCTGTCGTATCAAACTCAAGCGTGTTTGCAGCAATGACGGTAATGAAGTACCAAAAGAAGAGATTGTAAAAGGCTATGAAATTTCACCAGAGCAATATGTTATCTTATCTCCAGAAGAAATGGAAAACGTATATCCCAAAAGTTCGCGTCGGATTGAAATTGCCGATTTCGTAGACTTACAGCAAATTGATCCTCTTTACTTTGAACATTCTTATTATCTTACTCCCGATAAAGGGATGGAAAAAGCCTACTCCCTATTATTAATTGCAATGAAGAAATCACAAAAAACAGCTATCGCCAGCTTTGTACTGCGTAATAAGCAATATATTGCTGCCATTCGTCCAACTAACAATGTTATCACTTTGTCAACCATGTTCTTTTCCGATGAAATCATATCTCCAGAAAGCTTAGAAGATCTGCCAACTGAGGAGCATCAGCCAAATGAACGAGAACTTAGCATTGCATTACAGCTAATTGAATCTCTTTCAAGTAGTTTTACCCCTGAAAAATATCATAATGAATATAGAGAGAAGCTATTATCCATGATAGAAAGTAAAGCAGACGGTCATGTGATTACCCAGCAACCGATTATCGAACAAGGCGGAAAAGTCGTTGATTTGATGGCAGCACTGGAAGCAAGCCTATCGGCTCTAAAGAAGAAAACGCCTACTAAAAGCAGGAGGAAAAAAGCACATGCCTAATCAGACTATCATACAAATCAACAAACTGAATGTAGCGCTATCCAACTTAGACAAGGTTTTCTATACTGCCAGTAATTTTACAAAGGCACAAGTAATTGACTACTATATCCGTATTGCACCTGTTTTGCTTCCTCACCTTACAGGCCGCCCACTTACTCTAAAGCGTTACCCTAATGGTGCAATAGCAAAGTTTTTTTATCAGAAAGAATGCCCATCTTTCCGCCCCAATTGGTTATCAACCGTACCAGTGTGGAGTGAAAGTAAGAAACGCAGCATCAATTTCTGCCTCGCCCAAGATCTGCCATCACTGATCTGGGCTGTGAATTTAGCTGCCATTGAACTTCATACTTCCTTATCACGCTCTGACGATATACTCCGACCTACCATGTTAGTCTTTGACCTCGATCCTGGCCACCCAGCGACAATTGTACATTGTGCTGAGGTAGCTCTTACACTATATAAGATTTTATTAGAGAGCAACCTTAAAAGCTTTCCCAAAACATCTGGTTCAAAAGGCATGCAAGTCTATATACCTCTTAATACACAGACGATAACCTATACCCAAACTAAAGAATTTGCCCATACACTCGCAAAAATATTAGAACAACAGAATCCTTCCCTTGTCGTATCTAAAATGAAAAAAGATTTACGCAAAGGAAAAATTTTTATAGACTGGAGCCAAAATGACGATCATAAAACGACGGTTTGTGTCTACTCTCTACGAGCAAAAAAATACCCTACCGTATCTACTCCAGTGACTTGGGAAGAGGTAGAAGCAGCCTATCAACAACAAGCCCCTGATCTGCTTTCATTCACTACCGATCAAGTATTAGAAAGAGTTCATACAATGGGTGACTTGTTTGCTCCTGTTCTTAATCTTCAGCAAACACTGCCGGACCTCAATAGTAAGAAAATGGTCTGAAATAGCATTTTTCAGACCACTTTTTCTTACATATTTCTCTTTAAACAATTGGTCCAGCGCTAATCACCTTCGCTGGAATGGAACTGCCGAATTTCAAAATATTTTTATTAAATAATTGGGCCAATTCCTTTGCTTTAGAAAGGTAAGCGTCTTTATCCTGCCAGGTATGAATCGGCTTAAGAAGTTCAGTCGGTACTCCTGGACATGCCATGGGAATATCTATATTAAAAATAGAATCAAGTTCATACCCAATCTCATCCAGCTGCCCTTCAATCGCTGCCGTAACCATGGCTCTGGTATATGATAATTTCATGCGACTGCCTATTCCATAGGGTCCACCTGACCATCCTGTATTGATAAGAAACACATTTGTATTATGCTTTTCCAACTTTTCCCCTAACAAATTTGCATAGGTTAAAGGGGATAAAGGTAAAAAAGGTGCACCAAAGCAAGCTGAGAATGTAGCTTCTGGTTTTGTAACCCCTAATTCTGTACCAGCTAATTTACTTGTATAACCTGATAGAAAATGATACATAGCCTGTTCTTTATTCAATTTAGAAATTGGCGGCAAAACACCAAAAGCATCTGCAGTTAAAAATACAACTGTTTTCGGATGACCACCTAAACCTGGAATACGGGCGTTAGGAATAAAATTTACGGGATAGGCAACCCGAGTATTTTCTGTAATGGATTGATCATCAAAATCCACTACTCTACTTTTATCATCTATGATAGCATTTTCCAGAACAGCACCAAACTTTATTGCATCCCAAATTTGCGGCTCTGTTTCATGGCGCAAACCAATACACTTTGCATAACATCCGCCCTCAATATTAAATATGCCATTATCACTCCATCCATGCTCGTCATCACCAATAAGCTGCCGATTCGGATCTGCAGATAACGTAGTCTTACCTGTACCACTTAAGCCAAAGAACAATGCGGTTTTTCCCCCATCTCCCATATTAGCCGAACAATGCATTGACAAAATTCCCTGACGAGGTAGTAAGT
>CAMKSY010000138.1 GCA_946415545.1 uncultured Pelosinus sp.
CACTTTATGATGAGCATAATTAGTGTCCCTGATCTTTTTTTAGAGTTTCAGATTTTCTCTGAATGTAATCCTAAAATATGTATTCCTTTAAGGAGGTGATATTACGTGAGAGATGAAATGACTTCTCGTGAACGTGTTTTGGCTGTTTTTAATGGAAAGCCCTATGACAAAATTCCTATCATCAATCCCACCTCTCTTGCGACAGTGGAGAGTATGAGGCATACAAAGGCCTTTTTTCCTCATGCTCATACCGATAGTCATGCTATGACTGCATTGGCTAGTGCAGGGCGGGATCTGCTTGGATTTGATAGTGTGATGCCCTATTTTTCAATTCACCTGGAAGCAGCAGCGTTAGGCTGTGAAGTGGATTGGGGAAAGCTTGACCGGATGCCGCAAATTCTAAAAGCTCCACTGCTCGAGCCTGATGATTTTGTCATGCCAGTGAATTTTTTAGATCGGAAACCGATAAAAGCCTTATTGCAGGCAATCAAAGCATTAAGAAAGAAATATGGAGCAGAGGTAGCTATCATTGGTAAAGTTGTTGGACCTTGGACACTGGCTTTTCATCTTCATGGGACAGCGAATCTCATTTTAGAGACTAATATGGAGCCTGATAAAGTACACCAGTTTCTCGCAGTACTGATGCAGACGTCAATTGAATTTGCCCATGCCCAATTTGAAGCAGGGGCAGATATTCTTACCTGGGCTGATCATGCAACAGCAGATCTGATCAGTGCCAAAATGTATGAGGAATTTCTTTTGCCTGTTCATCAACAATGCAATCGGGCCCTACAAAAAGCTGGACCAGTCATTTTCCATACTTGTGGACTCGTAACCGACCGATTGGAATTATTTAGCCAAGCTGGTTTTGAAGCCTTTCATTTAGAATCCAGAAATGATGTGAAGGCTGCCATCCGTATAGCAGGTGGCAGGATGCTCATGACTGGAAATATCAATAATCCCAGTATACTGTTAAATGGTACGGCAGCTGATGTCTCCAAAGCTGTAAGGAGCGCTGTGGAAGGCGGTATTTCGTTAATATCGCCGGAGTGTGCCCTGCCTTGCTGGGTTCCCAACCGAAACTTGCTTGAGATTGTTCATGCCGCACGGCAATAAAACAAGTAGATAGGAGGTGATTTTTTTGGAGCAAATCTTTGGTACCTACTTTCAGAGGTTAGTGAGAAAGGTGGATCGGTCTTCCCTCAGAAGTATTCAGATTGTCTCTCGAGATGGTGAAATACTAGCAAAAGACACAGCCAATAGCGGGGATATTCCCCGTGACATTGTTTATAAAGTGATCCAGGACTTGAACTGTGCCGATCTTCATCAGCTTATTTATAATAATTCAGGTGAATATACTGTAGTGGCAACTCCCATCGTTGTCGATTTACAAGTGATTGCTATGATTCTCATAGAAGCCATTAATTTAAAACATTGCGAACAGATTATTACCATTATCAGAACGTCCTTAGAAAGTTATATTGAATATCATAATACCCAGGAAGAAGCTTTCACGGAGGTCTCTCGTGAAGAAGCAATTGTTAAAGAATTATTGGCAGTTAGTTCCTATGATTTGGGAAAGCAGTCTCTCTCTTATAAATTATTGAAATCATTAAAGGCATTTGGATTTGACTTGTTTCTATTGCGATCCGTTATTCTTGTGAAATTAGAAAAGAAAACAAATAGCTATTTTAATATTAATCTTGATCTTGGTTACGAATCTTCTGTGGAGGCTTTTAAAGATAGAGGTGTACAGATTATTAAGGCTAATAAATATTTGAATAATCAAGATATTGTAGCCTTTGCGGATAGTGATCATATTGTAATCGTAAAGTCTTTTTTAGATGTGGGTAATATTGGAAAGTTATATTACGCTCTTGATAATATTTGCGAATCGATGATTAGTGATTTAGAGGCGGCAAAAATTTTTACGTACCATATTGCTTATGGGGGGATATACTCTACTTTTCATGATGTAAGAAAGTCCTATGTAGAAGCCGAAAAAACAATTCATCTAGGATCTGTTATTCAGGAAAACCCAGGAATATATAGTGTTGACAAAGGAATCTTCGAGCATGTTGGTTATTATTTGCCATCCATAGTGCAGCACAAAGTGATCCAGTCTGTGTTGGACAAGCTAAAGAAAGCTGATGGAAGTATTGATCTGGAGCTGCTATCAGTGGCCGAAGCCTTTGTGGATCAATGTATGAACTTAATGCACACAGCCAGTCAATTACATTTACATCGTAATACAGTGTATCTTAAGATCGATAAATTTAAAAATAAAACCGGCTTGAATCCAGAGAAAAGCTTTCAAGATGCATTTATAATAAAAATGGCAGCTGTATCAGTAAAAATAGGTGCATTTAGTCAAGAAAAAGTAAATTAATAAGTGGAATACTAAAAAAACATATATATACATAGCAAAAGCATGTGCAAAACGTACATGCTTTTGCTATGTAACAGTGCATATATGTTAATTCTTACACAGGAGCTGGGTAGGAATTAATAGAATATTTGCAAAGAGTTAAAAAGGAGGGAGCAGATAATGATTAATGTGGCAGACCCGAAAGTGCTGGGCAGTTATTTACTTCAAAAGAATATTCTTTCGGATCTGAAGAATATTTCTATAAAACCATTAGGTGGAGGCGTATCCTGTGAAGCTATCATGATCCGCTCACTAGAAAAGTCTTTTGTCGTAAAGCAAGCATTGCCTAAATTACGCGTTAAGGAAGATTGGTTTTCTGATGTTACACGGATTGTAAATGAGAAGGACTGTCTAGATTTTTATAATAAGATAGCGCCAGAACATGTTCCTAAGTTGCTTTTTTATGATGAGGAAAATTATTTATTTGGCATGGAAGCTGCACCAGAAAGTTCTAAAATGTGGAAGGATATATTGCTGGCTGGTACGATTGATTTTGATGTTACCCGTAAAGTCGCATTGGCATTAGCGGATGTTCATAATGCCGCAGCAACGAATAAAGAAGTATTGGAGCGCTTTGCAAGTCAGAAGTTCTTTATTGAACTGCGTATTGATCCTTATCTTCGTACGACTGCAATTCGGCATCCTAGTCTGGAGAAAATTGTAGATCGTGAAATTTCACGTCTGCTTGAAAATAAACAGACATTAGTGCATGGTGATTATAGTCCCAAAAACATTCTGGTTGACGGTTCTCAAATCTATATACTTGATTTTGAAGTGGCACATATCGGAGATCCTTCTTTTGACCTGGCTTTTTTAACCAATCATTTTATCCTCAAGGCAATTAAGAATAAACAATGGGCTTTGGGTTATCTCAACTTGGTGGCCTACGCCATGGAGACGTACTTGAAACGAATTAATTTCACCGATGTAGGGGCGCTAGAGCACAATACAATTAAAACTCTTGCCTTATTATTCTTAGCCCGAGTGGATGGCAAATCTTCGGTAGAATATATAACTAAAAATGAAGATAAGGACTTAATCCGAAAAATCAGCTATGGTATATTGCAAAATAATATCAATAATTACCGAGATTTGACGAGTTATTTTTTAAAAGAAATTAGTGTTTTACCAGAATCAATACTAAATGTATAAGGAGTGGATAGTATGTCAAACACAAGAATCAAACAGGTGAAAGCTAGGCAAATCTATGATTCCAGAGCTAATCCTACTATTGAGGTAGATGTAATTTTGGAGTCGGGAGTAATGGGAAGGGGATTGGTTCCGTCTGGTGCTTCAACAGGCAAACACGAAGCTGTGGAACTCAGAGATAATGACCCTCAAAAATTAGGGGGAAAATCAGTATTAACGGCTGTAAAAAATGTTAATGAAATCATTGGACCAAAGCTTATCGGATTAGATGCATTAGATCAGGCTTTCATTGATAATATGCTCCTAGAGATTGACGGAACTCCTAACAAGGCGAACATGGGAGCGAATGCTATATTAGGCGTATCCATGGCGACTGCATGGGCTGCTGCGAATTCTCAGAATATTCCTCTTTATCGCTATCTTGGGGGCTCAAATGCTAGGACTTTGCCAGTACCAATGATCCAAATTATTGGAGGCGGCAAACATGCCAATGGCTCGATTGATATACAAGATTATTTGGTCGTGCCTATAGGAGCGCAGACATTTACAGAAGGCATCGAAATGGTGATTAATGTATATCATGCAACCAGAAAAGTATTTGCTGAGCAGGGAAAACCTGTATCCGTAGCTGATGAAGGCGGATTTTGGCCTACCTTTACATCGAACACAGAAGGATTAGATTTATTAGTAGCTGGCATTGAAAAAGCTGGTTACAAGCCAGGAACAGATATAGCCATTGCACTGGATATTGCTTCTAGCCACTTCTATGAAGATGGGAAATATTGCTTCTCATTGGAAAACCGCAGGATGAGTGCAGAGGCATTTGCGGATATATTAGTGTCCTGGGTTGATAAGTATCCGATCATATCCATTGAGGATGGCATGGCCGAAGATGATTGGGAAGGTTGGAAAATTCTGACCAAGAAGATGAACTCCCGGATTCAATTGGTGGGTGATGATCTTTTCGTTACCAATATTAACCGTATCAAACGTGGCTTAACCGAGGGAGTCGGTAATGGAGTGCTGATTAAATTGAATCAGATTGGTACATTGACCGAGACCATGCAAGCCATAGAGCTGACAAAAAATGCTGGTTATCTTCCTATCGTTTCTGCCAGATCAGGTGAAACGGAGGATGCGATTATTGTTCATTTAGCCATCGCTACTGGAGCAGGACAATTGAAAGTAGGATCAGTAGCTCGCAGTGAGAGGGGGGCAAAATGGAATGAATGTATCCGTATTGAAGAAGAACTAGGTGCGATGGGGCTTTATCCAGGAAAAGAATTATTTGACCGGATTATTAAACGCAGTTAGCTTCAGGAAAAGCAAAAAGATGGAGGGTGTTAATCTATGACAAACCCCGGATTTAGGATCTTTACGCAGATTACGAGGCCACCCAAGGAACTTATATATGCTTTTTCAAAATTTCCATCATCAAATATTGGCGATCAAATGGGGCGCATGTCTTGCACCCATCCTGCTATTAAATCATATAACAGCGTAAAGCTTCTTGGTAGTGCATTTACGGTTAAGGTACCTGCAGGAGACATTTTATTGATTCATAAGGCGATCGACTTGGCTCAACCAGGAGATGTTATCGTGGTTGATGGTCAGGGAGATCTTACGAAGGCAATATTAGGCGAAGTTATGACTCGCTATGCTTTAAGCAGAGGAATTGCAGGGTTTGTAATTGACGGCTCTATTAGAGATTCTGGGGCAATTAAAGATCTGTCCATCCCAGTGTATGCTAGAGGTGTTAGTGCAAATGGTCCTTATAAAGTTGGCCCCGGGGAGATTAACGTTCCCATTGTATGCGGAGGCGTTGTTGTAAAACCTGGCTATATTGTAGTAGGAGACGAAGACGGCGTAGTGTTTATTAATCCCGAAGATGCCCAGGAAATATTGGTAAAGACTAAGGTACATTACGATAGAGAAGCACAGATGTTTGAAAGTATTAAAAATGGTACACTTGATAGAAGCTGGGTTGACAACGTGTTAATAGAATATGGATGTGAAACCATTGATTAGCTCCGAATAGTAGTATAATTACCACCATGAACTGCCGCTGGTGATCGTGGTGGTAATATAAATGAACAGTATTTGCCAGAATACTAACTAGCATGTGAAATTTTTTACTTGTAAATTAATGGAATATAAAAAATTATCATAATAAACGAAAAATTGATTGTGTAAAGGAGGAGGAGTTTACTTATGAGCAATAAAATGGGCGGGTATCAATGGTGGGTGGTTTTCTTACTATGGGGTGGTTGTGTGATTCAGACGCTGGATCAGGGATCTCTTGCGGTAGCAGCTCCTTATATCATGAAGGAGCTAGACATGAGTCCGGTAATGATGGGGTTTGCACTCTCGTCCTTTTGGTGGACGTATTGTGCAATGAACATTCCTCTTGGTCTATTGGCGGATAAGATTGGGGCCAAGAAAGCTCTTGGCTGGTCCGCTTTTACCTGGTCTTTTATTACGGCATTGACAGGATTTGCGAATAATTACATTACGTTGATTGCATTTAGGCTTGGACTTGGTGCAAGTGAAGCTGCTCTTCAGCCAATTAATTTCAAAGTAGCTAAAGAAACGTTTTCTGCTGAGCAGCGAGGAACAGCTGTCGGGTTGTTTAATTCAGGAAAACGCGTAGGACTTGCAATTGTCCCGATTATCGTGACCTATTTAATGAGCGCATGGAGCTGGCGCGTAGCATTTTATATTACGGGTATTGTTAGCTTAGGCTGGGTTGCTTTATGGTTTTATACTTTTAGGGATGTTAAATCTGATCCAGCGACCTCCGCTGCTGTATCAGAAAAGGTGCCATGGATGGAATTGATCAAAAACCGGACGATTCTTAGCCTATTTACTTCTAAATTTTTTCAGGATTATATGTATATAATGTTTGTCTCCTGGCTGCCAAGCTATCTGGTAATGGAACGTGGTTTTACCGTAATCAAGATGGGGTGGTATGTATCAATACCATGGATTGTTACATTCTGCGCGTTGCCACTGGTCGGTATGCTGTCTGATGCGTTAATAAAACGGGGAATGAGTGTAACTAAGGCCCGCAAGGGAGTGATCATCGGTGGGCATCTCATTGCATCAACGATTGTGTTTGCCGTATATACTGATAGTCCGGTAATTGCCATCATATTGATGACGATAGCAGTTGCTGCTGAATCGGCTGCAAGCACGATGCTTTTGGTTGCGACGGCAGAGGTTGCTCCAAAGAAAGCATCCGGTGCTGTGATCGGATTCGTAAATACCGCAGGAGGATTAGCAGGCATTGTGGCTCCGGTTATTACAGGGTTTTTATTATCTATCACCGGAAATTTCCAACAGGCTTTTCTGGTAAGCAGTATATTTATTATTATTGCAGCATTAACCATGTGGAAAGGTGTCGGTAAGATTGAACAAATTGAGTTGGGAAAAAAAGAGGTTATTGTTGGCACTAACGTAAGTTAATTTTGATCCAGTAGGACAGTAGTACCACTAGTAAGACAATAATGAATGGAGGAATTATCATGAAAAATAATTTAAAAGCGAGATTAAAAAATGGTGAGCATGTGCTTGGAACTATGGTAAATCTTGTTGACAACCCTGAAATTGCCAAGATTGTTAAAGTCTGCGGGTTTGATTATTTTATTATTGACTGCGAACATGGATGTTTTGACTATGGTGCAGTAGCCGGTATCTTAGCCATGGCTCGTGAGGCTGGCATTTGTGGAATGGTGAGAGTTCCTGAGGTTAAAAGAGAAGTCGTACTAAAGTATATGGAGATGGGGGCCGGCGGTCTCATGCTGCCAAATGCAGAGAGTGTAGAACAGGCGGAAAAATTGGTAGAGTACTCTAAATATCATCCGTTAGGAAACCGGGGAGTATCCCTGTTAAGGCCAGCAACAGGATTTGAGAAGATCGATGATGCAGCCAGCTATATGCAAAAAGCAAATCAAGAAACTGTGTTGATCGTGCAGGTTGAATCGCCGAAAGCAGTAAAGAATATTGATGACCTTCTGGCTGTAGAAGGAATTGATGCCGCCTTTATAGGTCCCAATGATCTAACGCAAAGTATGGGAATCTTAGGCCAATATGAACATCCTGACTATATAGCTGCCGTAGATCATGTAATTGCGATGGCTAAGAAAAATCAAAAATTTTCAGGCATCCAGACCATGTCAGCCCCAGGTCTAGAACCTTGGATTGCCAAAGGGATGACTTTGAACTTATGGGGAAGTGAAGTCGTTATTATGATGAATGCAGCCAAAGAAGGCGTAGCAAAATTTAAATAAAAAATAAGAGGTGTACAAATATGAAAATCGGATTTATTGGTCTTGGAATCATGGGTAAACCTATGTGCAAAAACTTGTTAAAAGCTGGATATGAACTAGTAGTATGTGACGTGTTTCAAGCTGCTGTGGATGAAATCGTTGCAGCCGGGGCAAAGGCTGCAGCAACTCCTAAGGAAATTGCTGCTCAGGTAGACATTGTGATTACGATGCTCCCTAATTCTCCCCAAGTGAAGCAAGTAGTCCTGGGAGTAAATGGCGTCATTGAGGGGGCTAGAGCTGGCACTATTGTAATTGATATGAGTTCTATTGCACCTTTGGTGAGTCGAGAAGTCGCTAGTAAATTAGCTGAGGTTGGAGTCGATATGTTAGACGCTCCGGTAAGTGGCGGCGAGCCTAAAGCGATTGATGGCACCATGTCAGTCATGGTGGGAGGCAAGCAGGAAATTTTTAATAAGTGCCTTCCAGTAATGAAGTCTATGGCTGGGGCAGTTGTGCTAACCGGTGATATTGGAGCTGGGAATGTAACGAAATTAGCCAATCAGGTGATTGTTGCATTAAATATTGCCGCTATGTCCGAGGCATTGGTATTGGCGGCGAAAGCCGGTGTGGAGCCAAATCTGGTGTACCAAGCAATTCGCGGTGGCCTTGCGGGCAGTACTGTGCTGGATGCAAAGGCACCTTTGGTAATGGATCGGAAGTTTGATCCTGGTTTCCGTATCAATTTACATATTAAGGATTTAACAAATGTGCTGGAGACTTCACATGAGCTTGGTGTATCACTGCCATTAACAGCATCTGTAATGGAAATGATGCAAGCACTTAAAGCTGACGATTTAGGTGATGCTGACCATGGAAGTTTAATAAGATATTACGAAAAATTGGCTAAAATTGAAGTAAGACGATAAAAAATGATAAAGCTTTTTATCTTGCATCCTCGGAATAATCATATATAGCCGGAAATAGGCAAAGGATGAGTATAACGATAAGCTCATCCTTTGCCGCCTAAATGAAACGTGCAGTGAGATTGCATTTTTTGATGAGAGCTTTGACTGTAAACAATAATGATGAGGTGTTAGTATGAAAATAGTTGTATTAGATGGCTATACTTTAAATCCTGGTGATTTAAGCTGGGATGGTCTAAAAGCCTTAGGCGATGTAGTTGTTTATGATCGAACACCTGCTGATAAAACTATTGAGCGAATTGGTGATGCCAAAATTGTATTCACCAATAAAACTGTTATCAATCAAGAGGTAATTGCCGCCTGTCCAGAAATTAAGTTTATTGGTGTATTGGCAACGGGTTACAATGTTGTGGATGTGGAATTTGCAAAAATAAAAGGCATACCGGTAGCTAACATTCCGACTTATGGAACCACTGCCGTATCGCAAATTACCATTGCCCTGCTGTTAGAGATATGCCATCATATTGGAGAGCATAGCAAAAGCGTTATGAAGGGGGAATGGACCAATTGCCCAGATTGGTGCTATTGGAACTATCCACTGATTGAGCTTGCTGGTAAGACAATGGGTATTATCGGGTTCGGACGAATCGGCCAAGCTACAGCTCAAATTGCTCAAGCATTGGGGATGAACGTATTAGCTTTTGATTCTTATAAAATGGAGACTTTGAAAAGTGATACGCTGCAGTATGTAAGTCTTGATGAACTTCTTACAAAATCGGATGTCATTTCTCTGCATTGTCCGTTATTTGATGATACAAAAGGGATCGTTAATAAAAATAACATCGCAAAAATGAAAGATGGAGTCATTATTATTAATACCTCTCGCGGTCCTTTAGTAGTAGAAGAAGACTTAGCAGAAGCCCTTAATCGCGGAAAAGTATATGCTGCAGCATTGGATGTTGTGTCAACGGAACCCATTAAAGCTAATAACCCACTGCTGACTGCTAAAAATTGTATTATTACTCCTCATATTGCTTGGGCTCCCAAAGAATCCCGTTCCAGATTGATGGATATTGCCGTAGATAACCTGGCGAAATTCTTAGCAAATACACCAGTGAATATTGTAAATCAGTAGTTATTATTAGTTCTGGCCTCAACCTGCTTTCATGTGCAGGTTTGAGGCTTTTTAAAAGTGAAGAAAACATTTGAGGTCAGACAGTCATG
>CAMKSY010000139.1 GCA_946415545.1 uncultured Pelosinus sp.
TCTCCTTTCCTGCCAATTCCAATGCCTTCTCGGAATGGCGGTGAGCAAAAGTAATAATACCGTCACATACTAAAATAGCTGCCTTGTAAAAATCAATTTTTTCCAGTGCCTCTTTGGTAATAGGCTCTAATTTTTGTATACATTTTATGGCGTGCTTCTTTAGTTCCTCAAAACCTTTTTTGAAAACAATATCCTGATAGTCCGCAGTAATTTCACCTACTGCGCTGCGCCACTTAGAGTCATTATCAATAACACCTGTATCAATTAGAAGCTTAGCTGTTTCATCATTAATTCGTAATAAAAATGTTTCCTCTAAGGATTTGCCCCGCCAGTAAGGAAAGACTTCGTTTCGAAGGATTGTCTTATCTTCTTCTTTAATCTGATATTGATCTTGGCTGCGAGTACTGAAAGAATCCATTTCCTGTTCAACCCATTTCCAGGAATATTCCGGGCAAACGATTCCGGATCTTTGAAATTCGCCGATTGATCCTATAATGAGTTCATTATCAAAAATAGTGATTGGAATACTGCTGCATACAGCTTGAAATGCTTTTGCTCTTCGAATAATCACGGATTGTCCCTCTGTCTCTTTGTGAGATTGAGTAAAAGCAACCGCCCGATGAATACTAATGGAAGGTTTGGAATGAATATAGGATTGTTTAAACTTTTCAATTCTATGACTGGACATTTTGCTGCCTCCTACCAAAACATAGTTAGGATAGAAACTCCAATAAACGCGCACTGGCATCAGCCATATGCTTCTTTAGTATTTTCTTAGCTATTTTAACATCTTTGTTCTTACACGCATTCAGTAAATCCCAATGTTGTTGTTGAGATGTAAGCTGATAATTCATTGATACAAGATATAAGCGCATATAGCGCTCAACATTGTTATGCATAACTTGAATCAGTTTCAGTAAGCGGGGCCTTTTTGCCTGGCGATATAAAATCTCATGAAACTGTTTGTTTAACGCCCCCCATTGACTGCTATCCCTTTCATCCTCTAGCTGCTTTAAAACTGTCGCTGCTTCCTCTAAATCGAGGGTGGTCAACTGAGGAACTGATAACTCTAATGCACCAATTTCAAGAAATTGACGAATATCAAATATTTCTCTTGCTTCCTCTGCGCTCAGTTCACTCACAATGGCTCCTCTGTTAGGATAGAATTTTACTAGATCCTCCGCTTCCAAATTTTTCAATGCTTCTCGCAGGGCACTCATGCTTACATTGAATTGCAGAGCTAATTCTTCTTGTTTTAATTGCATCCCTCCTTGCAGATCACCATTTAAAATTCTTTCACGAAGAGCTTCTGTAATAGCAGTAGGTATACTGCGATGTGAGATTTTATTGGTTTTAAAATTATTATTTTTCATAATATTATTATAGCATGTAACAAACATAATTTCGATTTTCGAAAATCTTTCCTTTATTATACGCTTGCCAAGTAATCGAGTAAATACTATTATCGATTGTATACAGTATATATTCGATAATTTTCTTTGCTTTCTGTCTTTTGAGCAATGACGAATTAATGTTTCTTCCATCTACTAAAGTGATGGATTCCGTACTATAAAAAGAGATATTCAGATTCTAATAGACTCTGAATATCCCTCTGGTACTTTAGTTTTTATAAAGATTGATTTTATATGGAGAACTTCCTTATTTCTTGTTGTAATTCTGCTGCCATGTTAGCTAATGCATGACTGGAAGAAGCGATTTCCTGCATGGATGCGGACTGTTCTTCTGTCGCAGCTGAAATGCTCTGTGTTTCGCCGGAAGTATTTTTCATAATACTTTCAATATCCTGTACGGCAGTAACAATTTTTTGACTGCCATTCTTCATTTGTCCGATAGAATCGGTTATCTGTTGTATTTGGCTGGCCACCTGACCAATAAGCAATTCAATTTGTTTAAAAGCTGTGCCTGCAGCGTTTACAACTTCATTGCCGATCTCAACTTCTCTTGTACCATCCTTCATGGTTACTACGGCTTCATCTGTATCAGCTTGAATCTCATTTATCATATCCGCAATTTGTTTAGCCGCCTGCTGGGATTGTTCTGCTAATTTCCGTACTTCTTCTGCTACAACAGCAAATCCGCGTCCTTGCTCACCAGCACGTGCCGCCTCAATAGCTGCATTTAAGGCCAGTAAATTCGTTTGCCCTGCAATTCCTGAAATGGTATCTACGATTTGCCCAATTTCTTTTGACCGTTCACCTAACTTCGATACGACTCCCGCAGATCCTAAAATTGTCTTTTCAATAATATTCATTTGGTTTACAGCATTGAGAACAGCCTTATTTCCCTGATCTGCAGCCGCTGCAGCCGCTTCAGACGTCATACTAACAGTTGCGGCGTTTGTGACAACACATTGTATACTCGATGACATATCCTCAACAGCCGCAGAAGTTTCATTGATTGCCTGCAATTGCTGTTCCCCGCCTTGTGCGACCTCCGTAATGGAGGTCGCAACTTGGGTAGATACATGGGCAGATTGTTCTGCACTGGCTGTAAGTTCCTCTGATGAAGCAGCTACATGTTCGGCCGTTTGAGCAATCGTTTTAATTAAGTTGCGCAAATTTCCTCCCATAGTAGAAAAATCTGCAGCAAGTTGACCAATCTCATCATTTGTATGAATTGCAAGGTTCTGTTCCATAAGATCTCCCCCTGCTAACCGTTGTGTAGAATGAGACAAAATTGCAATATTCTTGACTATCCCACTAGACAATTTCCAAGAAGCAGCAATTGACAATAAGATGCCAATCAAAGCAATAATCCCAAATTGATAACCTAAAGATGTAATCTGACCATATACATCCTTGGCGTCAACAGTGATACCAATTGTCCAGCCCGTAGAGGGAATCTTAGTATAAATCATTAACTTTTCTGCTCCATTTACCTCATAGGTCTGCATCCCTTTTTCCTGGTTCAGTATCTCTTTTGCAAATTTCTGTAATGCAGGATCTTCATTGATATTCTTTGAAACTTGAGCTGCATCCGTATGTGCTAATACGATCCCCTGCTGATCAATAATAGTACCATACCCTTTTCCATTTACGTTGACATCCTTAATCTTTTCGCTTAGTAAATCTAGAGATATATCAATGCCAACAACACCGCGAAGATTTCCTGCCTCGTTTCTTAATGGCACCCCCGCGGACACAATGTATTTTTTAGTAAATGCATCCACATACGCATCCGTAAAAATTAGTTTGTTTTTTTCTTTTGCTTTTTTATACCAGCCACGATTACGAGGATCATACCCTTCAGGTAAAGTAGCCCCTGAACCATCAATCATTCTACCATCTTCTAGCCCAGCATATAGATCTAGTATACTAGAATCTGCTTTGTAGTTTTGTACAAATGAGACAGGGATATCTTTCTCACCTAGCACAACTCGTATATTCTCACTTGTCGTCACTGCTGTCTGCACCTTTGTCAATAACCAGCCGTCTAATTGATTTGAATAGGTATTTGCAACTGAGAACATTTCATGTTTAATATTTTCCTCTACTTGACTTTTCGCATAAAAATACCCCATTGCTGTAACTACTATCAAAACCAAGCTCGTACTCGCCACCATCATGGAAAATTTCGCTTTTAATTTCATATCCCTGCTCCTCTCTACTATCTCATAAATAACATTCTAAACTAAATATAATAAATACCAGATTACATCATAGTCAATGAATGATGCAACCTGGCAATCATAGATGTATCATCCTTAGACCCATGGCTTTGCGTCCCCACCTTTAGGTTGGTTTGCCCATTATGGTATTTTTTTCTATACCCTAATTTTGTTTTTCGACATTTTTTTTAAATCTCCTTTCGGGAAAAAAAAATAGCGACAATAGGCTTACTATGTACCATATTCTAGGTTCTTTCATACTATAAAGAACCTAGAATACTTAAGTATGAGGGAAGTGTTATCTTGGTTTTAAAATCTGATTTTCAAGATACTTTAGAGTTTTTCATTTTTTCAAATCTTCCTACCCTTATGAACCCAGGTAATGCTACGAATGTTGTTGTTTCCAACGAAATCAGTACTACAAATCCCACTACTCCGATTACTCCCACATCTGCCGTTCCCAATATCTCTTCTGCTCCTGTACTTGTTATCACCCCAGAGACTTTACAAGCATTGCATTCATATACGATAAATAATTATCCCGATATCGGACTTCCCCAAGACATTGCCGAGATTGCCAGAGATTTCATTGCGAATCTTCCTCCACTCATTCCAATCAATCAAAATGCAGCTGTCACTACAACTACAACTACATAAGACATCGTACATTAACAAGCCTTGCAACTCCAATACCAATCCACATAGCTACCAAGAAAATGATTAAGTCCTATATTATACTCTTTTCCAAGATCTCCAGCAAAAACGAAAAAAACGCTGGCTGACTTATAAAGATAAGCTCCTTTGAACCGCGAAGAATCGGTCTTTACGGTTATTGGCAAAAAAATAGACTCCTACCAATATATTGGTAGGAGTCATTACTGCATCAGCAGATTGAATGGCAGCCCGATCGCCCCCACAGTCTTATGAAATTGGCGATTTCACCACAGGAGACTCATCCCTTGACATTGTTTAGATCAATGTCTTGCTTTGCTGCTTCTTCTAAAGATGGAATTGCAACATCTATTTTTACTCTTCTTTTCATAAAATCATCCAATAGCGTATATACAATTGGTACAACCACTAATGTCAAAATGGTTGAAGTTACCAGGCCTCCAATAATCGCATGAGCCATAGGAGCACGTGCTTCGGCACCTGGTCCAATTCCTAGTGCTAGCGGAAGCATCCCAAAGATCATAGCTGCCGTTGTCATTAGAATCGGACGCATCCGAACTACGGCTGCTTCTACTAACGCCTGGTTTCGCTCAATTCCTTCACCTATTCGCTGTTTGGCAAAGTCAATGAGTAAAATAGCATTTTTAGTTACGAGCCCCATCAGCATTATAATCCCGATGAGAGACATCATACTGAGCATACTGCGAGCAATCAAAAGTCCCAATATGGCGCCGATAATCGCCAGCGGTAATGCCAGCATAATCGCAAAAGGCTCAATATAGCTTTCAAATTGAGCAGCCAGCACAAAGAAGATAAATAGTACTGCAGCAGCCAGCGCCATTAAAATACCACTAAAGGCATCTGCCATTTGCTGTGATTGCCCAGTAGTTACAAACTTGTAGCCTTCTGGTAATTTAATTTCTGCTAATTTCTTGTTCAGTGCGGTATTAAAATCCCCAAGTGAAATCCCACTTAGATTTGAAGATATAGTAATTTGTCCCTGACGGTCATATCGCTTAATTTGAGTTGGACTTGTGGCATATACCATCTTCGTTACCTGGGATAATGGAACCATAACAGTCTGCCCGCTTTTATCCCGATTAGAGCTTGCTACATATAAATTATTTACATCTGCCAAGCTCTTCCGGTCACTGGGTGATAAGATAAGTCTAACGTCATAAGAATCCTCTTTATCTCGATACTGTGTTACCACAGTTCCGTTAAACATCGTTTGGAGTGTCGTGGCGATATTGGAAGTTGACACGCCAAGATCGGAGGCCTTTTCACGATCGATCACAATTTGAGCATCTGGTTTCCCTGCCTCGTAACTTGACGAAACATCAATAGCACCAGGCGTACTTGCAACAATTTGCTCTACTTGTTCTGCAATCTCTGCTAGTGTATCCAAGGAAGATCCCTGAATGACAAGAGAAACTGGTTTGCCGCTCGACATACCTGATTTCTTGGAAACACTTACTTGTACTCCAGCAATTCCGCTTAATTTTCCACGTAGATCAGTAATAATTTGGTTATCACTCACCTTGCGATTGTTTTTTGGCGTTAATTTGGTAAAAATATTAATATTGTTAATATCGGCAGAACTGTAAGTCAATGTTACCTCTGGTACAGTGCGAATAATTTGCGACATAGTATCTGCGATTTCGCCTACAGCTTGTGGACTCTTACCAGGGTCAACTGTTGCGGATACTGTAATTTCGCCAGCATCAGAGTCTGGAACGAATGTGGATCCGAGAAAAGGCAGCAGCATTAAACTTCCTAAAAATAATGCACCAGCCATGAGCATTATTTTTTTGCGATGTCCTAATGCGTATTTTAGAAAATCACCATAGCGCCTCGTCCAATACTCAAACTTTTCATTCCATTTGCTCCACAGTTTTCCGAATTTACTCGTAGATTCCTTATGCTCTCCTGCTAAATGCTTCGCTGCTAACATTGGAGTTAACGTAAATGCTACAAATAAAGAAACCAAAACACTAACGGCTACCGTGATGCCAAACTGTTTGAAAAACTGTCCTACAATACCAGTCATCATACCGACTGGCAAAAATACGGCAACTAAGGTAAGGGTTGTTGCAGTAACTGCCAGACCAATCTCTGCCGTACCTTCGGCAGCAGCTTGAAACTTGTCCTTACCCATTTCAAGATGACGAACGATATTTTCAATAACAACAATCGCATCATCAATCAACAGCCCAACTGCTAAGGATAAGGCTAATAACGACATGGTATTTAAAGTAAAGTTTAACATCTTCATTGCCAGAAAAGAGGTAATAATCGAAGTCGGTATGGCAATGGCTGCAATCATGGTACTGCGCCAATTACCTAAGAACAAGAATACAATGGCAACTGCCAATAAACTCCCCACAACCAAATTAAACAATACGTCGTGAATGGATTCATTAATATTCTTGGAATTATCCCGTACTAATACCAATTCAACGCCGGATGGCAAATCTTTTTTGATATTTTCCAGTTCTTTCTTCGCATTTTCCACAACTTGAACGGTATTGCTGCCAGACTGTTTCATGATATCTAAACCAATAGAGGTTTTATCATTCAATTTAGTTACAGCAGTTGCATCTTTAGTAGAATCCTCTACTGTTGCTATGTTTTTTACATACAGTTGTACTCCATTTCTTTGGGCAATGGGAAGATTCAGTAACTGATTCGGAGAGGTCAGATTTCCTACGGATCGCAAACTGGTTTCTCGTTTCCCATCCGTTACTTTCCCTCCGGGAGTATCCATATTTTCACTGCGTATACTGTTCATGATTTCGGAAACTGTCAGATTGTAAGCAGCGATTTTATTACTATCCATATTTATTTTTATTTCCCGGTCGATACCGCCTTGTACATTTACCGCTGCAACGCCATTAATAGCTTCTAATCGTTTTACAACAACATCATCAGCAACTACCGTTAGCTCTCTTGGGCTTAGGTTGCCTGTGACTACAATGGAAGCAACCGCTGTATCGGAAGGATCAAATCTTGTTACAATCGGATCATCCGCTTCATCAGGCAGCACCCCTTTCATTCTGCCGACTTTATCACGAACATCTTGGGCAGCAGTTGCTGCCGAAGTTTCAATGGTAAACTGTATAACAGTTGTAGATACACCTTCTTTGACTGTCGACGTTATATGCTCAATCCCAGGTACAACACTGATTGTTTCTTCAACCTTTTGGGTAATCTTTGATTCAACCTGTTCTGGCGATGCACCAGGATACGTGACAGTAACAGCTACAACAGGAATTTCAACATTTGGATATTCATCCACATTTAACGAAATGTAGCTGAATAATCCTAAAACGACAAGTGCCAGAATGGTAACGGTTGCAAAAACTGGCCGTTTTAAGCTTATCTCAGTCAATATCATGGCTATCTCCTTATTCTACTATTTGAACTACATCCCCGTCTTTAAGTTGGCTTACATTGCTTACTGCTAACTTATCTCCAGGCTGTAATCCAGATTTGATTTCAATATGATCACCAGTTACATTGCCAACTTCGACCTGATGGCGAGTAACTTTATCACTTTCTATCGTAAATACATAGTAAATACCTTGTTTTTGTATGATCGCACTTTGGGGTACGGTTAAAATTTTTACAGCATCTCCAGTAGCAAGTCGTACTTTGCTAAACATACCGCCTTTTAACGCACCATCTGTATTATCAATCTTCACCTTGGTACGAAACATCCGATTAGCTGAACCAGCTTCAGGATTAATCATATCTACAGTACCGGCAAATACTTTATCACCATACGTATCAACAATTACTTCTGCAGGCTGTCCTTGTTTTACCATTCCTAAATCTTTTTGTTCCACATTGACAACTGCATATACTTGATCAATATCTTCAACAATCATAAGCGCAGCACCAGGAGAAACAACCTGGCCGACAGTGGCGGTAACATTTGCAACTACACCATCTACAGGTGCTGTAATTACACCATAAGCATGCTGCTGCTCTGCACTGCTTTGATTACTAACAGCACTGGACAAGTCTGCCTGGGCAATTCTTTTTTTAGCTTCCGCAGTATCCAGTGTCTGCTGGGATACTGCTCCTTGACCATGTAAGGCTTGATATCGATTATAGTCTGTCACTGCCAAATCATAGTTGATTTTAGCTTTGGTTACGGCATCCTGTGCAGTACGCACAGAGTTTTCTAATTCAACAGTTTCTAATTTGGCTAAAGCATCTCCAGCCTTAACCTGCTGCCCCTCCTGCACCATAACCGCTTCAATACGTCCTGCTAATTTAGCACTGATCGTAGCCGATGTTTTTCCTTCAATCGAACCATTTAACATCAATTTTGGTATTGTTTCAATATACTGTGCATCTGCAATCTTCACATTTACTCCAGCCGTATTGCTTTGCAATTGAGTCTTTCCGCTGGAAAATGCACCACTGCGAAATACCCCAACTAATCCAATAAATATCACAATGGGTACTATCCAATATTTTAGTTTGAAGCCCTTCATCATATCCTCCTAAGTCAATATCATATTTAATCTAAGTAAATGTTCTAGCTCCTTGACATACCGACCGGACGGTATGTCAAGGCTAAAGGAATGATCATTCCTTTACATCATTCACCCCAATAAGCTGCCATAGACTGTCTACCATCTGCCGGTGCATATCTGGGTTAATTATATTCTTACCTAAAACATTCAGCCCGCTGGAAACAGAAAGTACAATGGTCGCCACGACCTTAGCATCTAAGTCGCCTCTGGTTTCACCTGCTTCTTGAGCCGCCTGTAATTTTTCTTTAATTATATCACGCAATCTCAGCTGTCCCTGATCAATCTGTTCTTGGATCTCTGGAAAATTGTGCATAATCTCTAATGCAAGACTTGCATTATTAGCACGATAATCTCCTGGCTTAATATTGAGCAATCTTTCCATATGAGCTTCTTGATCCCCGCTTAGCAAAAGGTCTAAGGTTCCTCGAAATGTTTTTTCTTTGCTTAAAAATTCGGTATATCTTCCTCCGAAATAGTCAAATAAGTAACCAATACTTGCGCGAAATAATTCTTCTTTGCTTCCAAAGTAATGGTATATTCCACCTTTCGTAATGCCGATTTCTCTTGCTACATCCATAAGAGACACGTTCCTGTATCCACGTAATAAAAATAATCGTAAAGCAGCTAGTATGATATTGTCTTTTGTCAAAATTTCTCCCCCTCGAAACATACCTACCAGTCGGTATGTTCTTATTATCTATCAATCATGCCTAGCTGTCAATATAATTTTTGCTAGTTCCTATATGTTTCTAACGGTGTAAAGTAAGGTCTATGAATACGTTTGATACAATTGCCTTTCTAAGCATAGAGAATCACCTATCCAAACAAAATTGACAATATTTGAGAAATAGGTTATAATGAATGACAGTCAGTCATATGTCATAAGGAGAGTCGTGAAAGAATTGGATGATAAGAAAAGTCGTTTACTATCTGCTGCTAAGGAAGTACTTGCTGAAAAAGGCTTAGAAAAAGCTACTATTTCTGACATTGTAAAAAAAGCTGGTATGGCACAAGGAACATTTTATTTATATTTTTCCTCAAAAAACGCATTAATTCCAGCAATTGCCAATGACTTGTTGCAGACTAT
>CAMKSY010000140.1 GCA_946415545.1 uncultured Pelosinus sp.
CGAGTGGACCAGGCAGGCATTTTGCAAGTTCTGCTGCCATACTCGGTTTCTCGGCAATAAATAATTTCATGAAACTCTCCCTGTCATCTGTTTAAAATCTATGTTTAAGTTGATTCATCTAGTTACAAATGAACTTATCCTGACCCCTTATTTTACACGATTCTTTCTAATTTCCGCAATGATTTTCTGACAACCAAACGAACATTGACAGGCTATGAACAGCTACACTACATAATTAGTAAAAAAAGTGGCCTTCTACAAGGAAAACAATTTGCTATTCTAAAGAAAATAGTATATAATTCATATAGGAAATTTCATTGGGGCGTCGCCAAGCTGGTAAGGCACGGGATTCTGATTCCCGCATCCGCAGGTTCGAGTCCTGCCGCCCTAGCCATGTAATTTCAAAAGCAATATGTTTTTATGTAAATCACCCTGCATTCATTGCAGGGTTTTTATTATTTTGAAGTAAAGCTGACATTTTTAACCCCGGAGGCACAAAGAACACAGAAAGCAAATAGCGAAAATAATTCCCCTCTGCATACTCTGTGCTCTATGTGTTCAACGTTTCTTCCTCTAAAACGTATACTTTTATTCTCGCCGAGACATCTTTTCTTAGGGAGAACTTTTCTTTACCGATTGGTAAACCATTTTATGAATTCATCACTAGGCAAGGGTTTCGAAAAATAATATCCCTGTATTTCATCGCATGCAAGCTTTCGCAGAAAATCCAATTCTTGTTTCGTTTCAACGCCCTCTGCAATGGTTTTTATCTTTAAACTCTTTCCTAAAACTATTACCGCCTCAATGATCGCTTCATTCACCAAGTCCGTCGATAAACCACGTACAAAAGATTGATCAATTTTCAAACGATCCAGAGGGAAATAACGCAAATAGCTCAAACTAGAAAACCCAGTGCCAAAATCATCTAACGATAAATTGATTCCCATTTCTTTAATAACCTCTAGTTGTTTAATTACAAATTGCGGCTGCCGCATGACAACGCTTTCCGTCAGCTCAAGATCTAAATATCCTGGTTCAATGCCACTTTCTTTTATAATATTAGAAAGCATCGGCAAGAATTCCTTTTCCTGAAATTGAATAGCAGAGATGTTCACGGAGATAGGAATTGGCGGCAAACCCTTTCGAATCCACTCTTTATGCTGCCGGCACGCTTCAGCCAAGACCCATTCACCAAGGGGGATAATAAGACCTGTCTCTTCTAAGATTGGAATAAAATCTCCAGGGGGTACAATTTCAGAATTAGGACGCTTCCAGCGGATCAAAGCTTCCACTCCAATGAGCGCTTCTGTTTTACTGTCTACTTGAGGTTGATAAAATAAAACAAATTCTTCCCTTGCCAATGCATGCCGTAAATTATTCTCAAGCACAAGACGTTCCGATGCATATTCATTCATATTCGCTTCAAAGAACTCATAAAAATTACGTCCGTTATCCTTCACCTTATGCATGGCTGTATCAGCATTGCGAATCAGTACTTCTGCCGTATCTCCATCATCGGGATATACACTGACACCTATACTTGCAGTAATGATTAGCTCCAAACCACCATGCAGGAGAGGTCTATCCAAAGCACTCATGACCTCATGAATTACTTTTATAATTTCTTCTTTATGAGAAATTTTCGGTACAATAAAGTTAAAAGTATCGCCACCAAAACGCGCTGTTAGACTTGTTCTCTTAGAGCAGGTCTCTAACCGATCAGCAAGCTCCTTTAAAACTTCATCCCCTATTTTATGCCCTAAAGAATCATTGATATTTTTAAACCGATCCAAATTAAGAGAAATAACTCCTACACCACTGCCACTGTGACGAGCCCTTTCTATATCTTTCGCCAATTGTTTACCTAAGACTTCCCGATTGGCTAGCCCCGTTAACGCATCATGCCGTGCCAAATAATGAATCCGCTCTTCCGCAGCCTTTTTCTCACTCATATCGGTAAATCGTGCCAGATAATTAATTAAATTGCCTTCTTCATCCTTAATCTGATCAATTCGCAGCCATTTTAAATAAATTACACCATCTTTTCGTTTCTCCCAGATCTCGCCTTCCCAAGAACCTGTTTGAATAATTGCCGCCCACATATTTTGATAGAAGATCTTGTCATGACGTCCAGATTTTAGAAGACTAGGCTCCCTTCCAATGATTTCATGAGAACTATAGCCTGTAGCTAAAGTAAAGGCGCGGTTTACGGCAACAAAGCGATTCTCCTTATCCGTGACTGAAATCGCCTCACCGCTGCTTTCAAAGATCTTAGCCCAAATCGGCATTTGCTTCTCAATCTTCTTACTTTCTGTAATGTCAACTACTAATGCAACAAGCCCCGTTACAATTCCATCACAATTCCTAGTTGGGATCTTACTGGTATAGATCCAGCGGATTTCACCATTCGCATGATTGATTTGTTCCAAAATACCTATTTTGGGCTCCGCCGAACATATGACTGCTAAATCATCCTCATAATACTTCGCCGAATAAGCTGGGAATAATTCCTGTGCCGATTTACCCACAAGCTCTTGAACTGGAATACCGATATCTTTTTCTACCTGCTTATTTACACGAATAATTTTATTATTTGTGTCTTTATACCAAATCTGTACAGGGATTAAATTAAATAATGTCTCATATTCCCCCATTTGGTGGCTTAATTTCTGATATGCCTTATTTCTCTGCCATAAATGAACAGCCAATTCTGTAGCCAGCACAATCAATACTTTTGCAGTATCAGCAGCACTGCCAATCGCAATGATTCCTTTCCTGGCATCCTCTAAAAAAATATATTCTTCTATATAATCACAAGATGTGTTTAACTGTAAACTTCTAGTACACTCGTCATTAGAAATCCCGCACTTTTCTCTGCATTGCAAAGTACCAGACGCAGCAAGAAGTGCCCCTGTATGATCCCAGATTAAAACAGGGTACCCACTTATATTATAAATTAAAGCAACAATCTCTTGGGCAATTGACGTGCCCGACTCTAACTTCAAAGCATTTTACCTCCGCTCTTTCACTCTCGGTATTTCTATATAGGAACACCAGTAAGTCGATCCTAAAAGGGGTTCGACTTATACTTCGACAAGATACCACATAATTCCTATACTAAAACCTATTATTGCGGGACAAAAATAAAAACCTTTTGGAATGTGAAAACGTAAAGATTATATACAAGCTTCGGTAATATTTGATAGAATAGAATAAGAAATCAATGTGAAAGGAGCTTCTTTGCCATGCAAACTCCAACCCCGCCAATAAGACCAACACCTCCTAGTCCTCCCACTGTGAATCCTAAATCTGCTGATAACAGTACCGCCGATGTGCCTTTAACGTCACCTGCAAATTCGATTAACGCTGACAAATCAGCAGCCGTAAAGACACCAGCGGAAAACAGAACGACAATTTCATCTCCTGCAGCGACAAAGAAGGCAGCTTCTCCTTCCTCTACGGATAACATTCCTGCCTCATCACAACCTTCTTTTGGAACGTATCAAGAAACCGCTTCTCAAGCCACCCCTGCTCCCGTCGTATCCAGCTCTAAAAATAAACCCTCTCCTTTTGGTTTCGGTTTAATCTTTTCTCTTGCATTACTCATTGCTATTTTTCTTGTCTGCTTTCGCTTATGGAAAAACACGTATAAAAAGCAGCGAACCGTTCTTAATTATTCTACAGACAGTCAGCAGGATCTCCTGAATTTGATGAATTCCTCGGCAACCGCTTCACCTTCTCCTCAGAAGATCGTACAAGGAAATAACAAGTCATCATCAAAAATTAAAGGCAATTTCGAAGTGCGAATTTAAGCAATTATTTACAAAGAAAAGACTTGGCTTACGCCAAGTCTTTTCTGCAGGCAAAGAGGCTTTATTCTGCCTAGTATCATTTACTTAGCAGCAATAACATCAACGCCCATATATTTTCTTAATACCTCTGGTACAATAACGGAACCATCAGCCTGCTGATAGTTCTCCAAAATCGCAGCTACGGTACGCCCAATTGCTAAACCTGATCCATTAAGAGTATGTACAAACTCTGGTTTAGCCTTAGCTTCGCGACGGAATTTTATATCCGCACGACGACCTTGAAAATCCTCAAAATTGGAACAAGATGAAATCTCCCGATAGGCATTGAAACTAGGCAGCCATACTTCAATATCATAAGTCTTAGCAGAAGAGAATCCCATATCACCGCTGCATAAAGCTACCGTACGATAGGGCAGACCTAATAGTTCTAAAATACGTTCTGCATTATGTGTTAATTTCTCCAACTCTTCATAGGAATTTTCAGGTAAAGAGAACTTCACCATCTCCACCTTATTAAACTGATGAAGACGAATTAATCCACGAGTATCGCGGCCGGCAGCCCCTGCCTCCGCGCGGAAACAAGCACTATAAGCTGTATAATATAAAGGTAAATCTTTAGCATCCAAAATTTCACCACGATGGTAATTGGTAATTGGAACTTCAGCAGTAGGAATCAAATAATAATCCAGTCCCTCTAACTTAAACATATCCTCGCCAAATTTAGGCAGCTGTCCCGTACCTGTCATACTCTCTTTATTCGCAATAAAAGGAGGGAAAAATTCAGTGTAGCCATGCTCGCTCGTATGTACATCCAGCATAAAATTAATCAGTGACCGTTCCAGCCTGGCACCTAGACCGCGATAAAAAGTAAAACGTGCGCCTGTCACCTTGCCGCCTCGTTCAAAATCAAGAATATTAAGCTTCTCACCAATTTCCCAGTGAGGGAGTGGTGGCTGCACAAATGTAGGCAACGTTCCCCAATTGCGTACCTCTACATTATCCTTTTCATCACGTCCAACAGGGACTGATTGATGAGGCATATTGGGAATATCCATAATAATGGCCTGCAACTTTCCCTCTACTTCTTTTACCTTACCATCCAATTCCGTAATTTGATCACCGACCAGACGCATCTGAGAAACTAAATTGTCCGCATTTTCTTTTGCTTTTTTTAAGCGACTGATTTCAAGAGAAACCGTATTACGCGTATTTTTAAGTGTTTCTACCTGGCCTAATAGCTCCCGGCGTTCTTTTTCCAAGGTTAAAAATTCATCTAAACTAAGATTCATTCCACGCTTTACCAAGGCTTGCTGAACTTCTTCTGTATGATCCCTAACAAATTTAACATCAAGCATGCTAAACCCTCCTCCTGTTCCTAGTAAAATAGTAACATATTCTCTTAAAACCAGAGAATACAGAAATAATAATAAAAAACTCCCGCCTGCTATCCAGAAACGAGAGTGTTTTTCCGCATCAACCACTACTATACGATACACAACGGAATAAAACTGTTCTTATACATTAATAGCGTATACCATTATATTCTACAATATTCACTATTTATTGTAAAGCAGGTCTCATAGCACCCCCAGCATTACACTCTCGAATAAAATCAATAAAAATGCTGCTGAATTGTGGATCAAACTGTCCGCCAGCACATTTTTTTATTTCAACTAAGGCATCTTCAACACTGTGAGGGCTGCAGTAACACCGTACACTGGTCATAGCATCGTAAGCATCACAAATGGTTAGCATACGACTAATCTGAGGAATCTCTTTCTCCTGCAATCCATTCGGATAACCTTTTCCATCATATCGTTCATGATGATGGCGAACAATGTGAGCTAACGTAGCAAATTCATCCACCTCTTGCAAAATATCCGCACCTTTGGAAGGATGACGTTTAACAATTTCATACTCTACCTCTGTCAGACGACCTGGCTTGTTTAGAATTTCTTCCGAAATACCAATTTTACCTACATCATGCACAATCCCTGCTAAATACGCCATTGTTACCTCATTATCAGACAGCCCCATATATTCAGTTAAACCAACAAGCAATGCAGCAACATTTTCACTATGCTGCATCGTATATATATCTCTCACTCCAATGGCTTTACAAAAAGCTTTAATAATATTCATGTTCACAGCATTCAGCTTGTTTTCAAACACTTTGAACTTATCAATTACAATATAATTGCCTAACGCATATTCTGGCTGCCCATTTTCATCTCGCAGAATAAAAGTATTGACTAAAAACCATTTGCCTTCCTTATTTCCAGGCAAATTAATATAAACTTCAGAGCCACTTATTTCCCGCCCAGTAACCATCGTTTCAATTAAAGGTCCCTGATAAGCACCTCCAAATTTCTTCGCATTGCCATTATAGAAAAGGTCCAGCACAGAATGATGTAAGACATCCTGCTGCTTTACCTTCCACATATCGCATAAAGCCTGATTGAGAAAAACTGACCTAAACTCACTATCAATCACAAGTACGCCATGAAATAGGCCCCCATGAACAGCTTGGGCGATTCGATACGCTATATCTTTTCTCATCTGGCAGCTAACTCCTCTTAGTGCATTTTATCCAGCTCTCTTTTTACTAATTAATAATTCACATACTCTCTACTGAAAAATTCAATCTTTTTTTAATATATCCTGCATAATATCCCAAGTTTTTACATAGAAAAAATAAGAGAGCTGCCAAGTTCTAAGGAGTGATGCAATGTCCTATCATGTACTTAAGATAGCCAAAATCGCCGCTATCTATGCAGGAACCATTATGGGAGCAGGGTTTGCTTCCGGACAAGAGCTTACCCAGTTTTTCGTCGTTTACGGCAGTATGGGTTTAGTCGGTCTATTGTTTACAACTATTTTATTTGCTTGGCTGGGTATTACGATCTTAAAGATCAGTTATGCCATTAAAGCAACCAGTTACCATCAATTATTATACTATGCGTGCGGGAAGAAAATCGGTATTGTATTAGATTGTATCATTACTTTGTCCCTCTTCGGAGTTCTAACGGTTATGCTGGCAGGAAATGGAACCCTATTTCGAGATACGCTGCACCTGCCTTACGGTTTGGGTATTGGCGCTATGGCCTTGAGCCTCATACTCACAACGCTCTGGGGTATAAATGGCATCGCCACGGCAAACCTCATTATTACTCCGCTGCTGGCAGCCATTACAAGCTTTATCGCTATGTATTCATTGTCTTATCATGACTGGAATTATACAATGCTGCATATTTCATCAGCATCTATCAACATATCAACTTCTCATTGGCTGCTCTCCAGCTTGCTCTACCTTTCTTACAACTTAGTCATGAGCGCTACTCTATTAGTTCCTTTAGGTACCCGTACCCCTGAACCTTCTATCCGAATAATCGGAAGCATACTCGGCAGCCTACTGCTATTATTATTAGCAGGTTTAATCATTCTGGTGGTTATGATTCACTATCCGTTATCCCCAGAATATGAAATCCCCATGCTGCATATTGCAGGATCACAGCATATTGTTCATCATGCAGCTTATATCTTTACCTTTGCAGCTGCCATGTATACTACGGGCCTGGCATGTCTATATGGATGCACCACAAAATTAACGGCAGCCACAAGTATACCCAAGACTGCCGCGCTGCTCATCATCATAACATCCAGTGTGATTCTGAGCTATATTGGTTTTACTTCACTGGTTTCTATTGTCTTCACCTTATTTGGATACGTCACATTATGGTTTACCTTAAGACTGCTTTATTTATCTTTTTTCCCTAAATAAGTAATAGCACTTAATACTGCTACTAAGCCTTCGCCTGTAGCCTTGGCGATCTGCCAAGGTTTTCCTGTACAATCACCTGCTGCGAATACCCCTGGAATGCTTGTAGACATGTCTCGATTTACCTTGATCACTTCACCGTCAAGAGCAAGACCTGGAAGTACGTTTTCTACTGGATCAGACATGCGAATAATAAATACTCCATGAACGTTTAGCTCTTCTTTAGCCATCTGCAATTTTTCTACTACTACATCGCCTAAAATCGTCTGAGGCTTATCATGAATGACTTTGATGCCAGAACGCAGTGGGGCCACATCTTTATACTGAGGCAGGTAGTAAACATTGCGGCACAGTTCGCTTAAATACTCCGCTTCATGCTCACCTTCACTGGTATAGGAAACAACAGCAACATCTTTTCCTTTATACATCATCCCGTCACATGTAGCGCAGTAACTTACACCTTTACCTAAAAAATCCTTTTCTCCACGGAACAATGCAGTAGCTACCACGCCGGTAGCAATAATTACCGTACGCGCCTGATAGGTTGCCCCAGGTGTCAGTAAGGTAAAAAAATCATCCCCCGGAAAGATATTCACAACCTTTTCCTTTATAATGCTGGGATTGTAGGTAGTACAATGCGCCAAAAATTGCTGCATCATCCCTTGCCCTGTAACCTGTGGCACTCCTAAATAATTATCCACAATATGAGCTTTCTGCAATTTTAAGCTGAAGTCCATGTGTTCAAATAAAGCAATACTTTTATTGCGAATTCGCCCTGTTAAAGCAGCTGATAAACCCGCTGGTCCGCCTCCAATAATCCCAATATCAAATATTTCATTAGACATTTTCATTCCTCCTAGATTTTATAATGTATTCACAAGCTATATTCAGCCGTCCTACTTATATTCCACACTGAAAAACTCGGATCGAAAGGCAGTTGATCGTATGTTTAATTATAAATTGATTCGACTTGACTATAGACCTGTTTTCTATCTAATGTTTGCTGGTGGTATTTGTACGGGAAGTATTGTCGGTTTACTCTTCTTCATTATGGATCGAAGTTCTCTCGGCTTTTTGGGAGGGGCTTTTATCACGCTTTTAGCAGGTCTAGCCTCAGGTTTATTCGGCTTAATCTACACCTTCGTTTTTAATACCTTGGCACCGACTGCCGGAGGTATTCCCCTCCAAATTATCCCTCTGCCTGATTCATCTGAACAAGAACAATCCTCCTTAGACTTGCAGCAAAGCAAACCGCAATAAATCTTATCTATTATTTAATAATACTTATCTTCTTATTACTATTTCACGGTCTCCCGGGAATAATCCTGCCTTTTTTCTAGGAAATTTTCAACAAGGTTCCACTTTTGACGAGTAGAACGGCAATTAAATATGAGAGTAAAACAATACGATGAAAAGCGGGATACAGTCAACCTGTACTCCCGCTTTCTAACTTTTCTTACAGTAGTTTACCCGTTTTTTTGCTGAAAATGCAGCATAAATTGTTGTAGTGCCTGGCAGCCTTCCAGCGTCATGGCATTGTACGTCGAAGCCCGCAGGCCGCCTACGGAACGATGTCCCTTAAGACCGACAAGACCAGCCTTCTCAGCTTCGCTGGCAAAGGTTTTCTCTAGTTCTTCATTTGGCAATCGGAAGGTAATATTCATTAATGAACGACTGTCCTTTTGCGCATGCCCCATATAAAAACCATTGCTGTTGTCAATCGTATGATAAATCAAAGCAGCTTTTTCTTCATTACGTTTTTGCATTCCCACTAATCCACCCTGTTTTTTGATCCATTGCAGCACTAAATTTAGCACATACACAGAAAAAGCCGGTGGCGTATTATAAAGGGAATCATTCTTAGCATGGGTTTCATATCGAAGCATCGTAGGAATATCTTTAGGATTATTTTCTAGCAGTTCCTTACGGGCAATCACAACGGTAACACCAGAAGGACCTAAGTTCTTCTGTGCTCCGGCATAAATTAAAGAAAATTTTTCTGCATCAAAAGGCTTATACAAAATATCCGATGACATATCGGCAAACAATGGAACTTCGCCAAAGGAAGGCAAGGCTTTCCACTGAGTACCAAAAATTGTATTATTTGAAGTAATATGTACATAGGCAGGATTATCACTTAGCTGAATTTCGTCCAAATTAGGAATACGCTTATAATTGCCCTCAGCAGTTGTTGCAGCTACATGGGTATTTCCAAATAATTTGGCTTCTTTAAGAGCCTTTTCTGACCAGGAACCTGATAAGATATAGTCTGCTGTCCGCCCAGGAGGCAGGAAATTCATTGGTATCATCGCAAATTGGGTACTTGCCCCTCCTTGCAGAAA
>CAMKSY010000141.1 GCA_946415545.1 uncultured Pelosinus sp.
CTGTTAATCTAATAAATAACGATAAAAAATATTAACAATGGAGTGATGAATATCGCAATAAAAAAGCAGAGTGAAACGTAGTTTTAAATAATTAAACCATATTGGAGGAGGATATTATGAACAATTCTACTAAAAAAACCAATGTTCGCTGGTTAGTCGTAGCCGTCTTGTTTTTTATTACCGTAATCAATTATGCGGATCGTGCCACTATTTCACTTGCCGGACCAGCCATAGCAAAAGAATTAAAAATGGATTCTATAGCAATGGGCTATATTTTTTCTGCCTTTGGTTGGGCATATGTTATTTTTCAATTGCCTGGAGGATATTTTTTAGATCGATTTGGCTCAAAGAAAGTATATGCCTATAGTATTTTTTTCTGGTCTTTATTTACATTATTTCAAGGATTCGTTGGTTTTCTTGCTGGAGCCACCGCAATTATAACGCTCTTTGCTTTACGGTTTATGGTTGGAGTTGCTGAGGCGCCCTCTTTTCCAGCAAACAGTCGGATTGTTGCGGCCTGGTTTCCAGCGTCTGAGCGTGGTACTGCATCAGCTATTTTTAATTCGGCCCAGTATGCTGCTACTGTATTTTTCGCGCCACTGATGGGATGGCTGATTCATAATTTTGGCTGGCACTATGTTTTTACGGTTATGGGCGTAATCGGCATCCTCTTCACACTGGTATGGAACAAACTGATTCATAATCCTAAGGATCATCCGATGATTAATAAAGCTGAAATTGATTATATTGCACAAGGTGGCGGCTTGGTGGATATCGATCAATCAAAAAAAGAAATTTGTACGCAGCAAGGATCTGATATACAGTGCGAAGCGGGGCAAGTTAAGAAGGACAGCAGTCAAGGTGAAGGACCTAAGCTTCAATATATAAAAGAACTGCTAAAGAATCGTATGATGGTAGGCATCTACGTTGCCCAATATTGCATTAACGCCATTACTTACTTCTTTATTACCTGGTTCCCCGTTTACCTGGTACAGGCCCGTGGCATGACCATCCTCAAAGCGGGTTTTGCCGCATCTGTACCAGCTATATTTGGTTTCTTAGGCGGTATTTTAGGTGGTATTATATCCGATTTCTTGCTTAAAAAGGGCTATTCCCTTACTGTAGCCAGAAAAGTGCCGATAGTACTGGGAATGCTGTTATCTATGAGTATGCTTGCCTGCAACTATGTGGATATTCACTGGATGATTATTGCGATTATGGCTTTAGCCTTTTTTGGCAAAGGCCTTGGTGCCCTTGGATGGGCGGTTAACTCTGACACAGCCCCAAAACAAATTGCTGGCTTAAGCGGCGGCTTATTAAACACTTGCGGTAATCTTTCTAGTATTACTACCCCAATTGCGATTGGCTATATTATTCAATCAACGGGATCTTTTAATGGTGCTCTGATCTATGTTGTACTTCATGCATTTATCGCCATTGTCAGTTATCTGTTTGTTGTCGGAGAGATTAAACGAGTTGAACTTAAATAAAAGGAGGCTTTACGACGCATGAATAATACAGTAAACGGAAGTAGGTATTCAGGTACACCGATTATTACAGAAATGAAAGTCATACCTGTAGCCGGTTATGACAGTATGCTGTTGAATCTTTGTGGTGCACACGGTCCTTTTTTTACCCGCACCATCGTAATACTAAAAGACAATCTAGGACATATAGGTGTAGGTGAAGTTCCAGGAGGAGACAGTATTCTTAGAACCTTAGAAAAAGCAGAGCAGCTTGTAGTAGGGCAGTCAATAGGCTTATATAACAACATCCTTAACAATATACGCCAGCAGCTATTAGGCAAAAATACAGCAGGCCCACAATCTACAGTGCATAAGGTAACCTCTGCTGCTGAAGAGGCTGTGCTAAAGCAGCCCCATGAAATCAATTTACGTGCTGATAATGTTCTTACTGGGGTCGAAGCTCCATTGCTTGATCTGCTGGGGCAGTTTCTAAATGTGCCAGTAGCATCGCTGCTGGGGAGCGGGCAACAGCGGGAGGCTGTGAGAACCCTGGCGTACTTGTTTTACGTTGGTGATCGTACCAAAACAAATTTACCTTATCGTAGTAATGTAAATGAGAAAGATGATTGGCTGCGCTTGCGTCATGAAGCAGCGTTAACGCCTGAGGCCATTGTCAAGCTCGCTGAAGCGACAACTGCACGCTACGGTGTTAAAGATTTTAAACTAAAAGGCGGCGTGATGAGCGGTGACGAGGAAATGGAAGCTGTGGCTGCCCTTGCCAAATGTTTCCCTGAGGCACGCATCACTCTTGATCCCAATGGTGCCTGGTCCTTAGATGAATCCATCCGTTTATGCAGGAATAAACACAATATAATGACATATGCAGAAGATCCTTGCGGCCCTGAAAATGGCTACTCTGGTCGGGAAATAATGGCTGAATTTAGGCGTGCTACCGGTATGCCCACTGCGACCAATATGATTGCCACTGATTGGCGGCAATTGGGGCACTCAGCGAATCTCCATGCTGTAGATATCATCCTGGCCGACCCTCATTTTTGGACGATGCAGGGATCAGTACGTGTTGCACAGCTGTGCAATGAATGGGGATTGACATGGGGATCTCACTCTAATAATCATTTTGATATTTCTTTGGCTATGTTTACCCATGTAGCAGCTGCTGCTCCTGGTAATATTACCGCTATTGATACCCATTGGATTTGGCAGGAAGGTCAGGAACATCTAACGAAAGAACCGTTTCAAATTGCAAATGGATTGATAGAAGTACCGAAAAAGCCGGGGCTTGGCGTAGAAATGGATATGGGGCAAATCGAGAAAGCAAATCAACTGTACAATAAAATTGGTCAGGGTGCTCGTGATGATGCCATGGCGATGCAATATTTAATCCCTGGCTGGAAGTATGATCCTAAGCGTCCGAGTATGGTACGTTAAATAAAATAAGGGTGGGAGAATAATGAAGGTAACTGAAAATAAATCAGGATTTACACCAAGAGGAATTATTCCAGCGGTGATAACCCCTCTTACTGCAGAAGAAAAATTTAACGAGAAAGCCATGCGCAAACTGGTCAATTATCTAATTCATGGTGGCGTTCATGGATTATTTATTACTGGGACAACGGGGGAATTTTACGGTCTAACTCCTGAAGAAAAGCGGGAAATTATTCAGGTTACCATGGATGAAGTAAAAGGTAGAGTACCTGTCTATGCGGGAACGAATGGAATTACCACTCGGGAGAGTATCATGCTGACGCAATTAGCGGAAGAATGCAAAGTGGATGCGGTGTCGGTTTTAACACCGATGTTTGTTACTCCTAACCAGGAGCAGCTTTATAAACACTATAAAGACATTGCCGCAAGTACATCTCTTCCTGTCATACTCTACAACAATCCACCTAAAACAGGTGTGAATCTTGCACCTGCAACGGTAGCGAAGCTTGCTGAAATACCCAATATTGTGAGTATCAAGGATTCCAGTGGTGATTTGACCTTAACTGCTGAATATATCAGATTGACTCAAGGCAGAGAGGATTTCTCCGTACTTATGGGAAGGGATACTCTGATCTATGGAGCGCTTTTATATGGTGCCACTGGTTCCATTGCATCTTGTGCCAATGTGGCGCCACGACTGTGTGCCGATATCTATGAAAAATATATAGCAGGCGATCTAGAGGGCTCACTCAAAGCTCAGTTTGCCTTAGCGCCTTTGCGGATTGCCTTTTCGATTGGTACGTTTCCTGCTGTGATTAAAGAGTCTCTTATCTTATTGGGGATTGAAGCGGGGCCATGTATGGATCCAGCTGGAGCGATGACTCATAGTGAAAGAGAACAGCTTTCTAAGGTGTTAATAGAAATGGGATTGTTGAAATAATAGATTCATTTAGAGATTAGAGATGAGATAATCTAAAGACTCGTAATGATAAGGAGTGAGGTTATATGAATCAAAACAAGAGGGAAGGCAGTTCCTCTGCCCCCATTATTACTGAAATGCAGGTGATTCCTGTTGCGGGTCACGATAGTATGCTTTTAAATCTTAGTGGTGCCCATAGTCCTTTTTTTACCCGTAATATCGTGATTCTAAAAGACAATGCAGGCAATACAGGCGTTGGAGAGGTGCCAGGAGGAGAGCGCATTCGCCAGACCTTGGAAGATGCGAGAGATTTGGTCATTGGCAAATCAATTGGTGTTTACAACAACATCCTTAATACCGTACGACAGAGTTTTGCAGATCGAGATTCTGCTGGACGAGGGTTGCAAACTTTCGATTTGCGCATTGCCATTCATGTTGTCACAGCCTTGGAAGCTGCCCTGTTGGATTTGGTAGGAAAATTTCTTGGTGTGCCCGTTGCTGCATTGCTTGGTCAAGGTCAGCAGCGCAAGGAAGTAGAAATGCTGGGGTATCTCTTCTACGTTGGCGACCGCACCAAGACGGGTCTACCGTATTTGAGTAACCAGGATGCAAAAAATGATTGGTACCGACTGCGCCATGAGGAGGCGCTAACTCCAGAGGCTGTTGTCCGGCTGGCTGAAGCTACTCATGAGCTTTACGGTTTTAATGATTTTAAGCTAAAAGGCGGTGTGCTAAGGGGCGATCAGGAGATTGAAGCGGTTACGGCGTTGGCTGAGCGTTTCCCAAGAGCGCGTATTACCATTGATCCGAATGGTGCATGGTCTTTGGATGAAGCCATTCGGTTATGCAGCAATAAGCATCATGTATTAGCTTACGCTGAAGATCCTTGTGGAGCTGAGAATGGATATTCTGGGCGTGAAGTAATGGCTGAGTTCCGGCGGGCGACAGGACTGCCGACGGCTACCAATATGATTGCCACGGATTGGCGTCAGATGGGACATACCATTCAATTACATTCTGTGGATATTCCTTTAGCTGATCCTCACTTCTGGACTATGCAAGGTTCAGTGCGAGTGGCCCAGATGTGTCATGAATGGGGTTTAACTTGGGGATCCCATTCTAATAATCACTTTGACATTTCTCTGGCAATGTTTACCCATGTGGGAGCGGCTGCGCCCGGTAAAATTGCAGCTCTGGATACTCACTGGATTTGGCAGGAAGGTCAGGAACGTTTGACCAAAGAGCCATTTAAGATAGTTGGTGGAATGGTAGCTGTTCCTGATAAGCCAGGTTTGGGAGTCGAAGTAGATATGGTGCAGATTGAGAAAGCACACAAACTCTATGTGGAAAATTGCTTAGGTGCACGGGATGATGCTATGGCGATGCAGTATTTGATCCCAAACTGGAAGTTTGATAATAAACGTCCTTGTCTGGTTCGCTAAGGAAAAGGTAAGACGCGGTATTAGTAACTTGTAATTTAAAAAGCTGGAGGAATCAAGAAAATGAAAATTGGATTTATTGGACTTGGAATTATGGGGAAACCTATGAGCAAAAACTTACTTAAGGCTGGCTATGAACTGATTGTAGTAGATAGAAACCAACAAGCTGTTGATGAAGTGGTAGCCGCAGGAGCTAAGAGTGCAGCTACGGCTAAAGAGGCAGCTCAACAGGCTGATATTATTATTACCATGCTGCCTAATTCACCTCATGTGAAAGAAGTAGTTTTAGGAGAAAATGGTGTACTGGACGGGGCAAAAAAAGGTACTACTTTCATCGATATGAGTTCCATTGCTCCCTTGGTAAGTCGCGAGTTAGCAGAAAAATTGGCAGAAAAAGGCGTGGAAATGTTAGATGCTCCTGTAAGCGGCGGCGAACCCAAAGCAATCGATGGTACCATGTCTGTAATGGTTGGCGGCAAGCAAGAAGTATTCGATACATGCTATCCTGTAATGAAGGCTATGGCTGGATCTGTTGTACGGACCGGTGAAGTGGGGGCAGGAAACGTGACAAAACTTGCTAACCAGGTCATTGTTGCTCTAAATATTGCGGCCGTGTCAGAAGCATTGGTATTAGCCAGTAAGGCAGGGGTAGATCCGGATTTAGTGTACCAGGCAATTCGCGGTGGCTTAGCTGGAAGTACGGTTCTTGATGCTAAAGCACCTCTTATGATGGATCGTAAATTTGATCCGGGATTTCGAATCAACCTTCATATTAAAGATTTAGCCAATGTTTTGGAAACATCCCATGAAATGGGCGTTCCACTGCCTCTTACTGCAGCTGTGATGGAGATGATGCAGGCTCTTAAAGTGGATGGCAGGGGCGATGGGGATCATGGCAGTTTGGTAACATATTATGAAAAGATGGCTAAAATAGAAGTAAAACGTTAATTCTGTTTTACATATTCAGCTGAGATAGAATAAAAAGATAAAGATGTTCAAAAAACATGCTTATTTACTATTGAATTATTTGATGTGTTGTTTTATAATAATACTTACAGCAAATGTACTTGCTACAACTACATATGTTTTCCGGATGAAGTTTGCGGGAGAGTGGCTTAATAGCCCGCCGAAGGAGTAAAACTCTCAGGCACTCGGACCACCGAGTAGAACCGTAAATGGACGGGACTCTGGAGAGACTCTTATACAGGGCGCCGAAGGTGAAACACAGCAATCATATTGCTGACAAATCTCTCAGGCAAAAGGACAGAGACAAATTCGTAGTATACAGGGATGATCTAGATCTCTTTATATTGTGATGCTGAAAACGCTTTTAGCGTATTCATTTGTTTATCCAGAGTCAAATCACTAAGTGATTTGACTCTTTGTTTTTAGTGCTTACTTTTACTTAAAATAAGCACTAAAGAATCACTTTCTCTCTTTGCCGGACGTGTTTCTGCCTTAGAGGAATCCAGAGTCATTAAATATGTACTTTGTACAGTTACATGATTAAAAAGGGAGACGATGATATGAACAAATCGAGTTTTAAGCTTGTAGTGGTATCTCTAGCGGTTTTAGTATTAGCAGGAATGTTGACAGGTTGTGGTGATTCTGCTTCCAAGGATATTAAAATTGGTATTTTGAATGAAATGACTGGCGGTAATGCAACCATGGGTACCTCATCTGCCAATGGTGCTAAGATGGCAATCAAAGAGGCTAATGGAAAAGGCGGTATTCTTGGAAAGCAAATTCAGGCTGTGATTGCTGATAATAAAAGTGAACCTTCTGAGTCAGCCAATGCGATGACCAAGCTTGCATCTCAGGATAAAGTTGTGGCAGTAACGGGTATTTTTGCGAGTTCGAATGCAATCGCCACCTCGAGTGTGGCAGAGGCGACTAAAGTCCCTTTTGTTGCTGTGGGTGCGACAAATCCTAAGGTAACAGTGGATGAAGCAAGTGGTAAAGTTAAAAATTATACATTCCGCGTGTGTTTTATTGATCCTTTTCAAGGCACAGTTGGGGCAAATTTTGTGTTGAACACACTACATTTGAATAAGGCTGTCATGTTAGTAGATAACAGCAGTGATTATAGTAAAGGATTATCTACCTTCTTCAAAGAGGCCTATACCAAAGGCGGCGGGAGCATTTTAGCGGAAGAAGCGTATTTGCAGAAAGATCAGGATTTCAAGACCATTCTAACCAAAATAAAAGCGTTAAATGCTGAAATTATTTATATTCCTGGCTATTATGAAGAAGTAGGAAAAATTGTGAAACAAGCTCGGGAAATTGGTATCACGGTGCCAATTTTAGGGGGAGACGGCTGGGATTCACCCAAATTAGTAGAAGTTGGAACTAGCGCAGCACTAAATAATACCTATTTTACCAATCATTATTCTGTGGATGATACCAGTGCTACATCTCAAGCTTTTGTAGAAGCGTATAAAAAAGAATATGGTCAAGTGCCGGATGCGATGGCTGTACTGGGCTATGATGCGGCAAATATCATTATTGATGCCATTAAGCGCGCCAATAGCCTTGATCCAGATAAAATTCGTGAAGCTTTGGCGCAGACAAAAGACTATCCAGCAATAACAGGGAGCACAACATTAAATGCTACTCATGATGCAGTAAAAAGTGTTGTAATTATTGAAATGAAAGATGGAAAACAAGTGTTTAAGGCAACTGTTAAACCATAGTAGATCGATCCTATACACCATCGATAAGTTATATTTTCAAAAAAGGAAAAGAGATCATGCTTGATAGCATGGTCTCTTTTTTCAATAGGGAGATGTATAAAAATAGTGCTGCTTTTTTTCACCTTTCTTCTATCAGAAGCATACTATATATAAACGATCTAGAAACAAGAAGTTTAATCTATTAAACTTTATATAGTATTTTCATTAGGAGGGATAGTGTGGAAGAGGATAGAAAATCAAAATATTGCGATGGCTGCTGTGATCTCATATTTGAAACATTGTCAGCTAATCGGCCCCCTGCGATTGCTTTATCATTTTGGCTGCAAGCCACCGCTACCGGTGAAATTTGTGGCAGAGGAAATGAAGGGCATATTCAAATCTCAGCTCAAGGTTTAATCCCCCTTGGCGTATATACGGTCTTTTTTGTTACGGATAGAGGTGTCTGGCCTGCAGCTCCTTTAGGAGTGGTGTATACTTCCGATGGTTTTGATCCTAATCGCTTAGTTGTAAATAGTAATGGAACGCTGAGTTATTATGTTGCTCCATTAGACTATAATCCTTTGCGAGGGATTCCAACACCCAGCGGCTTGGCTAAGATTACAAGTGTCATCATTTCGTTTCATTCCAATCGATTAACGAATGGAATCAGCTTAGGGCAGCCTAATCTGAATGTATTTACCCAGCTAACTGCTCCCATGTGCTCTACTCGTACTGAGTAAGAGAATGCCTGGGATAGTTATTCATAATAGAGTGCCAAGATACGATATAATAACATTGTTATATCGTATCTTGGCACAATCTATTTTATGATTATTGCTTGCTTTTTCTAAATAGAAAGGCATAAAATAGAAAGATAATAAAAGAGTTTATAGTTCTGGCGGCACAAATATTGTATTTGGGGACAAGCTTGCTGGCCGAAGTGATATTTTTGTTAATTAATAGGTAAGGAAGGTTAAAGAGAGCATATGTCAGATAAACAAAAAAAAGTATATGCAGTCCGGAGAGGACGCACAGTTGGCTTATTTTATTCCTGGCCTCAGTGTCAGGAACAAATCAAAGGGTATTCGGGAGCTGAATATAAGAGTTTTAAAACAGAGGAAGAGGCAAGAGCATACATAGCAGGAGGAGTAAAGAGCACAGTACCGCCATCGTTAATAGAACAGCCTCCGAATGACATGATGCTTGCTTATGTTGACGGCAGTTACAATATTGTAACCAAGGAATACTCTGCAGGGGTCGTAATATTGTGGAGAGGAGCAGAGATAACATTTAGTCAGAAAGACAATAATCCAGAACTTGCTGGCATGCGCAATGTTGCAGGAGAAACCATGGGTGCTAAAATGGCTATGACTTATGCGTTAGAACAAGGGGCGCGTACTGTTGTTATCTATCATGACTATGAGGGGATTGAAAAATGGTGTACTAATGCATGGGAGGCCAAGCAGGAAGGAACTAAAAAATATAAACAATTTTATGATCAGGTAGCAAAACAATTAGAGGTCGTATTCGTAAAGGTAAAAGCTCATTCTGGTGATAAATATAATGAACAGGCGGATCAGCTGGCAAAAGCTGCGCTACAATGAATATAATGGAGGAATTACGATGAAGGATAATGGTATTAGCATGAATCCAGGAAGGGATTTAGATATTGAAGTAGCAGTGAAGGTAATGGGTTTTATCTGGTTAAAGCACCTGCTGCAGTTTAGTGCAGAGCTTGCTGTGAAATGGTTAGGGACAACAACCGATGTGGAAAAATCGGGTGGCGTTTATATCCCACTAGTAAAAGAAAGCGAAATGGTGAGTTTGAAATTACGAGAGAACTTTGATGAAGCTGTTCCAAGGTATTCTACTGAAATAGACGCTGCCCAGCAGGTAGTCGAGCATATGAAGGGTTTGGGATATACA
>CAMKSY010000142.1 GCA_946415545.1 uncultured Pelosinus sp.
TCAAGAGGTTTATCAGCATAAGCGCTGGCAGCAATCTTAAAAAATGTATAAGAAATTTTCTATTGTTATGATGCTGGCTTTGACACCAGTATCATAACAATAGGAAAGAGATTGGTTTCATAATAGGTAAAATAAAATATCTTGATATAAGAATATTGATAATCGAATTCAGTTAATAATTCTATAAAATTTAAAATCAAATGTGTATAATCGGCAAATAAAATTTTATAGTAGAAACGGAGAGAGAAAAATGATAGAAAATTCGGTGAAAATTCCTAATAAAAGATGGACCCATATAATACCAGCCACCATTATATTATATATAATGACTTTTATGGATCGAATGAATATCAGTTTTGCAATTGCCGGAGGAATGCGGGAGGACCTGGGCTTAAGCATGACAGTTGCCGGATTGGCAGCGGGGATTTTCTTTATTGGATATATATTCTTGCAAGTTCCCGGAGGGTATATAGCGGAGAATAAAAGTGCAAAGAAGTTTATCACCTATACCATTTTAGGCTGGGGATTACTCACAGTTGTTAATGGATTTGTTACTAAAGAGTGGGAATTACTTTTGATCCGTTTCTTGTTGGGCTTTGTTGAAGGCGGTGTTTACCCTGCTATTCTTGTTATCTTAGGTAATTGGTTTCCTTCCAATGAAATTGGCAGGGCAAATGCCATGTTTATGACAAGTACCTCGCTTGCTGCCATCATCACAAATCCTATTTCTGGGTGGATTGTGGAAAATTATCATTGGCAATGGCTGTTTATTAGTGAAGGAATTTTATCTTTAGTTTTGATTTTTATCTGGTTACCATTAGTTGAAGATACACCAGAAAAAGCAAAATGGTTATCGAATGAAGAAAGAGAATATCTAGTTTCCAACTTACAAAGAGAAAAAGAGTTAGCAGTGGAAGAAATGAAGAAAAACCATATTAAAGTGTCTTACAAAGAGCTTCTTTGTGATAAAAATATGTGGTTACTGATTCTAATCTTTAATTGCGGTATGATAGGCGCTTATGGATTCAATCTTTGGCTGCCGACAATTATAAAAAATCTTACCAAAACAGGAATGACCCAGGTCGGCTTTTTGAGTACCGCACCTTATATTGCGTCTATCCTCGGATTAGTTGTTATTGGCTATTTTTCTGATAAAACGCAGAATCGCAGATTCTTTACAGCGTTTCCTCTAGTATTTTTTGGTGTAGGCTTATGGTTATCTACGATATTCTCTGATAATACATGGCTGTCCTTTGGTATTATGGTTGTTACCGGATTATCGATCAAATCGATGCCATCTTCGTTTTGAACGATGGTTCCTATGTTGTTCCCGCCAGGGTCTATTGGTGCCATTAGGGGCTTCATTAATGCGCTTGGTAATATAGGCAGCTTTATTGGTCCTTATATGGTTGGTTCAGTAACGAGCGCATACGGCATAAAATATGGTCTATACAGTCTCGTCGGGGCTTTACTCTTAGGTGCTATTTTGACAATGTTTTTGCCAGCGAAAACTGCAGGGAAATGACTAAAATCGGACTTTGGTGCAGTGGGGAAAAATCGTCAAATGAGCTAGAATATGACCATGACAAAGTAGTGAATCAACGTTAATTTTATTAGAAAGTGGGCGGCATTATGCTGATTAATTTGGAAAAAATGTTGGGACAGGCAATAAAAAATAATAGTGCAATAGGCTCATTCAATGTATATAATCTAGAATCAATTCAGGCGGTTGTAGAAGCTGCTCAGGCCTTAGGACAGCCAGCAATTATTGCCTTTGGTGAATCCTATACAAAGCATGCACCGCTTGAAGTGATCGCTGCTATTGTAAAAAAATATTGTACTGATTCTGAAATACCATTTGTTCTGCATTTGGACCATAGTAAAAATTTTGAGACAATTATTAGGGCCATTCGCGCTGGATTCACATCGGTAATGTATGATGGATCATCTTTGCCCTTAGACAAGAACATTGAAAAAACCAGATATGTAGTGCAGATTGCACATCTGGCTGATGTAAGTGTTGAGGGTGAACTTGGTTATATGAATAACGAAGATGGTACGGCATCCTTAGGTTTTTCTTTGGCAAAAGGGCATACGAAACCAGCGGATGCCAGAAAATATGCTGAAGCTTCCGGCATTGATGCTTTAGCAATTGCTATAGGCAATGCGCATGGCATCTATAAAGGCGTACCAGAGCTTGATTTTGAATGCTTAGCAGAAATTGCCTCAGTTGTAGATGTTCCCTTAGTGCTGCATGGCAGTTCAGGTATTCCTATACCTTCTTTGCAGAAAGCAATTACCATGGGAATTCGAAAGGTCAATATCAATACCGAGATATCGACGCAGGCAATTAAGACGGCTCGTCAATTTTTACATGAAAATACACAAGAAAATCTCCGTTTTGAAACCTTACTAAAAAGTTCTGAACATACAATGAATAGAGCTATAAAAGAATATCTGAGTATATTAAATTGACAGAAAAAATGCCAGTATATTTTTTGTATATCATGTTGCAAGAGTCATTGAGTAAATAACTCCCTTAAAGCACCTTGTAAATGGAGGACGATAATGAAAAATATTCAGACCAAGTTAACGGTTTCTATACTTAGTTTTTTTCTAATTTCTTTAATAACTCTTGGGGGCTTAAATTATTGGAAAGCTAGAGAAATTATTACCGCTGGTGTACAAAATGATATGGAACGTATAGCGCAAGATAACAGTGAATTTGTAAATCTTTGGTTGGAATCTTACAAGCGGGAACTGTTAATGTTAGCGGTTGCACCTATTTTTCAAAGTGGAAATAAAGGAGATATGGTACCATATCTTGCGCAAGCATTGCAAAAAAATAAAGAATACGATGGTATTGCTTTTCATAGCGAAGACGGTCTATTTATAAATGGCAGAGGGCTTAGTGGAAACAATGCTGATAGACCTTATTTTCAGCAAGCGATAAAAGGTCATATAACTGTGTTTGGACCACATCTATCCCGGATGACTGGAAGAACCATAGTGACAATTGGAGTTCCTGTTAAACAAGGTGAGAAGATAATCGGTGTTATTACCGGATCTGTTGACATTGCAGCTCTTATCGATAGAATATCACAAGTGAAAGTGGGTCAAACAGGTTATGCATTTATAGTACAGCGAGATGGTTTGATCGCTATTCATCCAGATAAAGAAGTGGCGATGAAGGTGAATCCTCTGAAGGATTCTAAAAGTGAGCCAAGCTTTAAAGAAGTGGTTGCGAAGATTGTGAATACGGATAAAGGAGCACTTTCTTTAGAGACACAGGGGATTGCAACGTTTTACGCATTTGCATCTATCCCGAATACAGATTGGAGTGTAGGTGTTACAGTCCCACAAGGCGAAGTTACTAGCCAGGTATCCGATCTTACAACAATCAATCTTTTGACTATTGTCGTTGTTCTAGTGATTGCTACATTATTTATCTTTTGGTTTTCAAGAAAGATAGCAGGACCTATAGAAGCTCTTGAGTGCGCGGCTATGCAAATTGCAAGCGGAAATATTTCAAAATTCAATCTCAATATTAAAACCAACGATGAGATTGGCCGTCTCGGCAATTCCTTCGAAACCATGACAGCAAACCTTGGTACCCTTGTTCATCAAATAGTAGCTGCGACTGAACATGTATCCGCCGCTTCACAGCAGCTTACGGCTAGTTCAGAACAATCGGCTCAAGCCTCAAACCATATTGCTGTATCGATTACAGCTGTAGCGGCAGGAGCCAATGAACAGGTTACAGCAGCCAAAGGCGCGTTAACAGTCGCTGAACAAATGGCAGGCAGCCTCCATGATATTGCTGCAAAAGCGAATCAAGTCTCGGTACAATCTACCCAAGCTGCTGAAAAAGCTAAAGAGGGAGGCAAGGTTGTTAACGAAGCAGTTATGCAAATGGAACGAATTGAGGAGACAGTTGTAGATTCAGCCGAAGTTGTAAAAACATTAGGAGAACGTTCCAACGAAATTGGCCAAATTGTTGATACGATATCCGGTATTGCCGGACAAACGAATCTCTTAGCGCTTAATGCTGCTATCGAGGCAGCAAGAGCCGGCGAACAGGGGCGGGCTTTGCAGTTGTAGCAGATGAAGTGCGAAAGTTAGCCGAACAATCTCAGGAAGCTGCTAAAAAGATAGCTGAGCTCATTAATCAGACGCAAAAAGAAGCAGAAAAAGCTGTTTCAGCTATGGTCAGTGGTACGCGTGAAGTGAAAATTGGAGCCGAAGTTGTTTCTGCTACGGGAGCTACTTTTCGCGAAATTGCAGAACTGATCACTGAAGTATGCGAACGAATAAATGATATTTCTACAAACATGCAGCAAACAGCTGCGGGCAGCCAGCATATTGTCCAAGTGGTAACTAAAGTTAGTAATCTTGGGGAAGAATCTGCAGATGAAGCAGAAAACATTTCGTCAGCTGCTGAAGAGCAGTTAGCCTCCATGGAGGAAATAGCATCCTCTAGCCAAGCATTGGCAAAGTTAGCAGAAGATTTGCAGAACGTAGTGTCTAAATTTCAAGTATAGAAAATTTACGAGAAAACGACGGAGCAACTGGAAGCTGAGGAAAATATCCTTAGCTTCTTTGCTATTTTGAGTAGTAAGAAGCAAGTAAATTATCAATTAAAAAACTGGAAGGTAAAATAAACTTTCCAGAAAGAATTGAAGCTAGATGGTGTTTTGTCATGGAACAGACAATAGAACCTTTCAGAGGCTGGTTTTTCTGGATTTTCAAACTTGTAAACAGTGGGTTAAGTGACCTTGTTGCCAGGTTCATAAAAGTAACATAAAATCCTGCTAACCAATTTGGACTAGCAGGATTTTACATTGTGGTAGAAGAAGTCAATCAAAAATCTTTACTGATTTAATGTAGCGGGGAAGTAGCTATTTGGAGGGGATGATCATGGAGGTTGCTAAAACGGAAAAGATTAATTTTTGGATGATACCGCAATTAAATAATCTTGAATTGTTACATGCAACCTACATCAATCAATCCTTTACAAAACATATTCATGATTGTTTTGCAATTGGTGTTATTGAGCAAGGAGCACTAAAATTCTCTTACCGAGGCGAAAAAGTAGTGGTTCCTTCAGGACACATCAATTTAGTAATTCCCGGGGAAGCTCATGATGGTTCTGCCCTATCAAATGAAGGCTGGACATATCGAATGTTTTATCTTAAGCCGCAACTGTTGGAACAGGCTGCGCATGAGATAACTGGTAAAGTACAACAAACTCCGTTTTTTACAGCTGGCGTAATCAAAGATGATAAATTAGCTGGCTTTATCAGGAAGTTTCACTTCCTATTAGAGAATTCGACGATTCCGTTAATTGAACAGGAATCGTATCTTTTAACGATGCTTACAGAATTTATTTCTCGTCATGGGGATGAGCGATTAAGAGTAAGAGGTGTGGGTAAAGAAAATCAAGCAGTTAACCTAGCTCGCGAATATATTGAGAATACTTATACCCAGAATATTTCTATTAAGCTTTTATCTAATCTCTGCAATCTTAGTCCTTTTCACTTAATACGCGTTTTTAAAGAGTCTACTGGAATCCCTCCACATGCCTATCTTAAACAAGTCCGGATTAAGCGAGCAAAAATTCTTTTGGCACAAGGATTTTCGCTTTCGTTTATTGCTAATGAAATAGGATTTACAGATCAAAGTCACTTTTCGAAACAATTCAAGCAAATTACTGGAATCACACCCAATAAATATAGCAATATCGTACAAGACTTTTCTCCTAAAAGAAGTAAAATGAAATAACCGCCTGAAATCTTTTGCGGTTGTATTTGATGCTTATAGAAGGAGATGTTTAATATGTTGTTTGCTACAGATTTATGGAAGAAAACACATCCAGGGGCTAGTGTTGGCTGTATGATTATAGGAAATGTGCTTAATCTAGAGCCATGTGAAGGATTGAAGAGTTACAAGAAGCGATTGGAAACTGATCTTCGGGCAAGGTTTATAAGTAAGCAGGAATTATCTGGTCATTTTCCAATCACGGTCTACAGTGATTATTACAAACGGTATAAAAAGACTTACCATGTATTACAGCAGCTGGAATCAATTATCTTTAAAGGTAAAGAAATTCCTCATGTTGCGAGCCTTGTTGAGGCCATGTTTATGGCAGAATTGAAAAATTGTCTATTAACTGCGGGGCACGATTATGATGCATTGAAGCTTCCCTTAAAATTAGATATAGCTGTAGGCAATGAAAAATATATTTTAATTAACGGAAAAGATCAGGTTATGAAACCGGGAGATATGATGGTTTCTGATACAGCAGGGATTATTTCAAGTATTATACATGGTCCTGACTTACGTACTCGACTTTTGCCTGAAACACAAAAAGCTGTTTTTGTAGTTTATGCGCCATCAGGTATTTCCAAAGATATGATATTTGAGCATTTGTCTGACATATATTCCTATGCCCAAATAGTATTCCCTGATGCCAAAGTAGAACGACAGGAAGTCTATATTTGAAATTTATTCTATACAAAGAAAAATTATAAAGAGAAGATTGACTTATTTTTTCTATAATGGCATTCTGTGGCCAATTCATTTTTTCAATTTTAATGCACGTAATGAAAATAATATATGGGACAAGGAACCTGTCCCCGCGTCCCTTTTTTTATTATCGCAGATTGATTTAAATGACGCAGAAGAGTTTAATGCCATGCATGTTGTTCAAAATAGTAGAATTTGGCAAAGGTATAGCGATGAGATTCTATCTGGTGTAAAGATTGCAAATGATAAGTTTCTAAGTCATCTGCAAAAAACAGGATATGGATTTTCCTTTGATGTTGATAAAGTAGATAAAAAGTTTAATCAGCCTACTCTTATATTACTAGGTCGCCAAGACTCAAGCGTAGGTTATAAGGATGCATGGAATATTCTCGATAACTATCCAAGAGCGACTTTTGCTGTATTGGATAGGGCAGGACATAATTTGCAGATAGAGCAAGAAGCTTTATTTAATTGTTTAGTTAATGAATGGTTAACAAGAATTGAAGAAGCTTAAGCACTTAGAGGTTTATTCCGAGTGAGAAAAGTAAGGCATAGATTGTTAATCGATAGGAGATTGTATATGATCATGAGGATAATGTCGTGGCGTTTGGCGGTTCTGTAAGTGTATCCATGAGGGGCAAAGCATTTCAGAAAGCACAGAGAGAGAATCGGCCTGTATTCTTGTATGTAGACTATTCTTTAGTGTGCTTAAAACAATGTAAGTATGTTACTATGATTTATGTGTCATTGGTGTCATGTCCATAAAAGTAATATTTTCTTTCATAGAAATCTTATAACAGTAGCATAATCCTGCATTACTTATAATACTGAATATACCTTAGTAAAAAATATAGATATCAATTGTGCAGTAAGTAAATGTACCTCGTGTTGAAGGACAAGAATAAAAAATTAAGAAATACACAATTCTAGTACGATGATTTTTGGAGGGAAGATAATGAGTAAAAATTGGCGTGTTGGAATACTTTTATTTAATGAGGTTGAGGTATTAGATTTTGCAGGTCCGTTTGAGACTTTTTCAATTGTCACGATTCCAGAAGTGTTAGATAAACCATTTTTAGTAAAAACCGTGTCACAGGATGGAAAAATGATAAAGGCTCGAAATGGACTGATGGTGCAACCTAATTTTAGTTTTGATAATGCACCTGATTTTGACATTCTGATTGTTCCTGGTGGATATGGGGCAGAAGAAATAGAAATAAATAATGAAATAGTAATACAGTGGATTAAAAAGCAAAGTAACAAAGTGGAATTAATTACTTCTGTATGTACTGGTGCATTTTTGTTAGCAAAAGCAGGATTAATTGATGGTAAACGGGCTACTACCCATTGGATGGATATTGACCGTCTTGAAAGGGAATTTCCTGATGTGAAAGTAGAGAGTAATTGCAAATTTATTGATGAAGGTTCAATTATTACTTCAGGCGGAATTTCTGCTGGAATAAATATGTCATTTCACATTATTAAGCGGCTATTGGGTGAAGATGTTGCGAAAACGACTGCAAAGCGTATGGAGTATGATATTATTATTTGATTCATATCTTGTCAAAAGTATTAGCGTAATGCTGATACTTTTTTTGTACATACTAACTATGAATGTAGCATGTAATGTAACTAATATTTAGAGGTTCTTTCGTGGACAAAAAGCCTAATCGTTTGATAAAGGAAAAAAACCCGTATCTGCTCCAACATGCCTACAATCCAGTAGATTGGCATCCTTGGTGCGATGAAACGTTTGAAAAAGCGAAGCGAGAAGATAAGCCTGTGTTCTTCAGTAGTGGATATTCGTGCTGCCATTGGTGGCATGTCCATAAAAGTAACACTTTTGTTTTAAATTAGCCGGAATAAAACTTATCCTTGCTAAAGAGAGTGCATAATGGATTAGAAGTAATATGATAGACCAAATGTTTATAGTATTATCAAAAGCGGTTGAAAGGGTATTTCCTCAGCCGCTTTTTTGATACGGCTTTTTCTAGATAATATAATAAAAAAAATCAGAAAAATTTTTATATACCGTACCTTAGTAGTTATTGCCATAATGTAATTTAAGAATTAAGATATGAAATAACAAGGAAGTGGTGGAGTGAACGAAATTATTTTAAAGTTAGAGCAACTAGGTTTTTCCTCTTATGAAGCAAAAGCTTATTATGCTTTAATTCGAAAATATCCTGCCAATGGCTATGAAATTAGTAAGATAGGAAAAATTCCATCTGCTAAAATTTATGAGACATTAAACCGACTTAAAATGAAAGGAGCTATTATTGCGAGTGATACAGAAACAGGGAAGTACTATCCAGTGCCATCAGAAATACTTTTAGCAAAATTAAAACAAGAATTTACTTCAATGATAAAAGATTTAGAAACTCAACTGAAACAAACAGAACCTTTGCCTGATATTGATTTAACACTTAATTTTTCTGGATACGAAACCTTTATTGAAAAGGCCTTAACTGTTATTAATAATACGAATAAATCTCTTTTAGTATCCATTTGGCCAAATGAGGACGTTCTATTAAATGACGCAATAGCAAAGGCTAAGAAACGAGGCGCTACAGTTATTGCTGGAGTATTTGGAAATTCATCAATAGAAAGTAACTATTATGTTAATTTGGAAACCTGTGGAATATCATCACAAGTGAGGTTGGAAAAACGGCTTAATATCGTAATTGGAGATTCTAAAGAATTGGTGATTTGTGAAGTTGATGAAAACGGAGAAGCAACTGGCGTCTGGACAACAACGCCAAGTATTATTCTAGTGGCTAAGGAATATATAAAACATGATATTTGGGGCAATATTCTGATTGATGCCATCGGTAAGGAAAAGTTCAATAACATGTGTGATAACAATGAGATGTTAACTTATCTTATTCGAAATCGTTAAACGGCTTTCAATTATCCATTCAGGTGACGGTAAATGGAGGGATGAAAAGTGAGTAATCTTGGTTCAGATACTTTCAATAATGTTCAGATAGGAATCATTGGATGTGGACATTTGGGGCAGGCCATTCTGGAGTCTTTGATTAAGCATGGATTTCGCAAAAAGAATCTTTTTATTTCATATAAAGGAAGTCCATCCACATATGGAAAAATAGAAAAAATGGGGCTTGCTAGCTGTATTTCAGGAAATGAAAGAATTTTTAATGAAGCAGATATCATTTTTATTACAACAAAACCTCATGATGTTATAAGCTTAAAAGAGATACCTATTTCCCAAGGTACGCTTGTTGTTTCATGTTTAG
>CAMKSY010000143.1 GCA_946415545.1 uncultured Pelosinus sp.
CATCCACAGTAAACAACAAGTCAAAATATCCGTTTGCGAAAGGCAATCCTTTAGTCGCGTCTACTGAAATCGGAACGGCTTTATCGTCAATGCCGATGGATTCGAAACGCTCATAGTTTTCAGTCGGTGAGATCCACAAGTCGGCGGCAAAAACTTTCGCACCGTATTTTTGTGTCAGTAAGAGCGTGGAAAGACCGCACCCACAGCCAAGGTCAAGTATACGCGTATTCTCATTGATGTTTAGGCATGACGCTAACTCCTCTGCTATTCGCATGGCATTCGGCCCCATCATGGCAGCTTTTAGAAATTCCATATTATTTTGACTGGAAATAAATCGATTTGTGAATGTACACATATTATTCCTCCTCCGTTATCCTTTATCTTACTGCTATAAATCAATTATAATAGTAAGATTATTACAATGCACTCTACAAGATCATTCCGAAACAAAAAAGCGACATGGCAAGATTACCATGTCGCTCTTACTTTAGCATTGACTCTTCATATCAGCCAATATTTTGTAGATTGTTTTGGGTGATAAGTAATTACAGCTTGCAATACTCTCAACCGAGATACCCTCTCGATACTGGGAAAAAATGATCTCGTTGCGTTCCTGAATATATTGCCTGCTGTTTTTTACTTCTCCCCACCGTTTTTTATTCTCTGCTTTTCGTGGGATATAAATATATTCACCGTCACAATACTGTTGTATTGCTTCTAACAAATCGACGGGGAATATACTAACTGCGTTCTTGTAGCCCATTTATGCTCCTCCTAAAATTGTAGTTTTAGGATTGAGCAAAGGCTATCTCACAGCATGTTTGTTATGCGATAGCCTTTGCTCCGCATAACACCGACTCCAAATCATATAGGATCATAAGCCAATTTCCTTTCTTAAAGATTTTCTCTTTCCCGTACATTAAGCAATGTATTCTGATAAAATACAAAAATCCCTTCTAAATTTATCCATAATTAGCACGTTCCACTTTGTAACCTAAAAATTCCTCCAGTCTCTTATCAGAGTATTGGATATTGACGGTCTTATAAATATGCTGGTACCCACAGCCTAAAAAAGGTATGGAAAACGGTTTATCCTTTAAATAATTCTGCTGAAATTCTCCCGAAAAACATTCAATGTATGCATCGACGTATTCCATTGTAATTGGGTTCTGTCCATGGCTGCTATAAATATCTATGATATCTCTTTCTAATCGTTTTATCCTTTCCCAGCTGTTCAGTGCCATGGAAAACGGGGCGTTTCTATCAGATTCAAAAAAGTAAATGATGACGTAATCACAAATCATATCTCCTGAAAAAAGTCTCTTTTTTGCCCTATCCAGCAGCATGATATGCCCATAAGAATGCCCCGGTGTAAATATTACCTCCAAAGTCTTTTCGCCCAAGTCAAACAATTCTCCATCCTTTACGAAATGCGGAGTCAGGACTCGGAGCAGACTCTTTTCAGCGAACGCTTTGCTATCAAAACGTTCAATAGCTTCAGGTTTATTCTCTTTTAGAAATTTTACTCCCAACTCCGCCGCGAACTGCCTTTCAGGCTTTGTGTCAAAACCCAGGATTTGACCATAGTCCGGCTGGCACAGCCATATATCCCCAAAATGCTCACTACCGTAGCTATGGTCAGGGTCGCCATGGGTCAATACAAGCATTACCGGCAAATCCGTTATACTTCTGATAATATGCCTTATATCCTCGTAGCCAAAACCGGCATCAACTAATACCGCTTTTTCCTGCCCCAGGATAAGATAACAATGCACAATTCCAGCTTCAGTAATGACATATAGATCATCGTCCAGTTTCTGCGCCTTAAAAAAATCTGTTGAGTTAATCATGATTATCACCTTTCCTTAAAAAAGTTACAATTCGATATTACTCCCGATAAATTAACCCGCATTTACAATGTTTACATTTCTAGCCATCCCCACGAATAAGGCTACCAAAGAACTTATTTATCTCCTTGATTCTATTTTACACATACATATTATAATGTTACAATAAATCCATCAAGTACGATTATATTTAATAGATACTATCTTTAATGATAGTTAGGAGTGAGGAAGTATAAATAACATCGATTTTGAAGACTGTCCAATTGCAATAGCACAAAAAATCATCGGAGGGAAATGGGCTCTTCGGATACTATATCATTTGAGTACAGGAATGCTTCGCTTTGGAGAAATGAATCGTCAAATGCCAGAAATAACACAAGCTACTTTAACAAAAGAACTCCGTAGCTTAGAAAGCTTCCAGCTTATAAATAGAAAAGTGTACGCAGAAGTTCCACCACGAGTAGAATATTCATTAACCGAGATTGGAATGAAACTTTTACCTGTTCTAAAAGAGCTTGAAATATGGGGAGATGAATATAAAAAACTAAACAATAACAAAGGAAAATAGATCCCTCAGAGATTAAAGGAGTCCAAATCAATAAAAAACCAAGCAATCCTATCCAGGTTTTGATTGCTTGGTTTTTTGATTGAAACACGGGGACAGGGTCCTATGTCCCATATTAATGAGAATGATATGATTTAACCATACCTATTGCTTTTCTTATTTTAAAAACTCTCCAATTTCTTTATAGTATTGCTTATCAGCAAGCTCTCTTGGTGCAAAAAGTCCAACAAAGAAGGTTTTTATCTTAGAATCTACTAAAGAAGCCTTAAGCATAAAATGATCAGTTGTTGGTATTACAGTGACATTTAAAAGTTTTGATAAAACTTCCTTTTTATAAACTTCTTTTGTATTTTCACTATCTACGTTTATATCTTTTCCACCTAAAAACAACTTTACAGGACTATAAAAATATCTAATATCTTCTGTTGCATCTGCTTTATAATTTTTCTTAATAAATATCCAGCGATCTTTTGCTACTGCATTTTTTTCTCCTACAGCTTTCTTATATTCTTCATAACTGACATCCTGTTTTAGAAGTTCCAATTCATTTTCAAATTCTTTTTCTTCTTGAATCATCTCATCTTTTGTTGCACCTTTTTTCTCCAGTTCTTTTAATGTATTATACTTACCTTGCTCTATCCAATTTATTGCAGGTGCTACTAATATAGTAAAGGCAATGTTCTTATTAAGCTTAACGATTTTAGGTATAACCCAACCTGCTTGACTTGCTCCCCACAACCCAATTTTATTAGTATCTATTTCAGGTAAATTTTTAGCCCACTCAATAACCTCATTCGCCTCATTTGCTCTATCATCCATCGACTGAAACAACCAATTTCCATCTGAGCCATCAATACCTGGTTTGCTCCATGATAATGATGCATAACCATGTTTTGCTAATTCTTCCCATAGTGGTTTGTACTGCTCATTATATGATGCATTAGCAGGACCATCTCCATGTACGAATACTACTAAGCCCGCTTTATCTGATAGCTTTTGTGGCAACACTAAAGTTCCTTTCAAAATTCCATTTGAAGTTTTAATATCAACAGATTTTTCTACAATTTTAAAATCATTTTGAATCAAAATGACTCCTCCTAAAATAGCTGCAACCATAACTAATGCTGCAAGAATTTTAAGAACTCTTTTTTTCATAGTTATATTTCCACCTTTTATTAAAACATTTTTTTGCGTGTTTAAAATTTCCTTCTCTTCCCAATCTAATTGCATCTTTTAATTTTTCCTAAATACCCATTGATTTATCCTTATAAAATAGTTCGGGACAAGGGGACAGGTTCCTTGTCCCAATTATAAATGATAAATTCGAGTTGTTTGCCTTCATTTCTATGTCACTCCTAGAGAAAAGCTATCCACAATCTACCTTATTAATAGATTATGGATAGCTTTTCATTGAAGATATTCTCACCCTATCGCATTAACGTCATTTCTCTCTTTCAGGACAAACAACCTGTCCCTGTGTCCCATGTGCCCCATAAAAGCAATGGGAGGCTTCTTTTTGCTTTTCCCAAAAGAAGCGCGAGAACCGTCCCTTTGATTCGGCGTTGTTTGATTTCTTTTATTTGATTGTTATTAGAATAAACCCCTTCTCCAAAGCCCTAGGGTTACCATACCCGATACAACAATACATATAATAAGAATATACCAGAATCCATATTCACTTTGAAAAGGAAGTTCTAGATTCATGCCAAATATTCCTGAAATCATGGTGGGTATTGTCAAAATAATGGATACAGCGGTAAAAAGTTTCATAATTTGGTTAATATTATTTGAAATAATCGAAGTAAAAGTTGACATCATACCTGTAAGAATGTGACTATACATTTCAACCATTTCCATAGCTTGTTTATTTTCAATGATGACATCTTCTAGTAACTCTTCATCATCTTCGTACATCTTAATTAAATGATTTAGTCGATTGTTATTTCGCAAACGAAGAAGTTTTGTTAAGACCATCCCATTGGATTTTAGCGACGCCCCAAAAAAGGTAAGACTTTTTTCTAACTCTAGTAATTGATAGATTTCTTCGTTTCGCATGGAGCGAAGTAAATCTTTTTCAATTTTTTCAGTCATGTTATTGATTTCAATTACAAATTTTAAATACAACGTTGCGGATTTATATAAAATCTGTAACAGGAAACGAGTTTTTTTATAGGTACTGAACAGCCTTGCATTTTCTGGAGTGAAATCTGATAAAATTTCATTATTGCGTAAACAAACTGTAATAATATAGTTTGATGTCAATATAATTCCCAATGGTAGTGTATCGTAGCTATTTGGGCTGTGCATGAAAGGAATATTAGTGATGATTAATATATAATCCTCTTCAATTTCTAAACGGGGGCGTTCTTTGTCGTCAAGTGCCGCTTTTAATAAGTCATGAGGTACATTGGCGGAAGCAGCTACTGCTTCAAGTTCTTCTTCTGTAGGATTGACTAAACTGAGCCAAGCCCCTTTTTCTAAACTCAGCAATGACAAACCATTAAGATAAGTATCATTGCTTCTGTAAATTTTAAGCATAAAATTTATGTACCCTCCTAAAATGCTCAGCATAGTCATACCATTTAACATTATGATTTGCAAATTTAGGTATTTTATTATAAAAATTCCAACCGAGTAACTGACTGCGAATAAATGAAATCTTGTGGAGTAATTAACGATTTGATGTAATAAAGAACCAGCTAAAGACTCTTTCCTTAGCTGGTTCTTTGTCTATGAAAATCGCGAAAACATTTTTCCGCTGTAACAAAGTAAAATAGTCTATACTTTAAATTTACCAACTAACGTATTCATCGCTTCTGCCAGCTGAGACAATTGATAGGACATCGCAGTAAATTCTTGAATCGATGCTGTTTGCTCCTCGATTGCAGCGGCTGCTTCTTGAGACTGAGAGGCAATTTGCCTAGAAGCTCCTGCTATACCTTGCGAGGAAGTAGAAATGCCAGAAAAGCTGGTAGATGACTGTCTGTTAAGCTGCGCAATTTGTTCTACAGCATCCTTGCTATTTGCGGACCAGCTTATGATCTCCCTGAGCGCCACAGCAAGTTTCTCAACAGCAAATTCAATCTGGTTCAACTCTCCTCCCAGCAAGGCATTAGCAGCTTGAACCGTATCCACTTGCTGCTGCATTTGTAATATTTTAGTCGTTACACTATTAGCAGCCTCGTTGGTCTGCTCCGCCAGTTTCCTCACTTCTTCCGCTACTACGGCGAACCCGCGCCCCGCCTCACCCGCTCTAGCTGCCTCTATTGCAGCATTTAAGGCAAGTAAGTTGGTTTGCCCCGATATCGCTTTGATCAGATCGATTATTTGGCTAATGTCTTGAGAATGGGTAGACAACAAGTTGATATTTCCTGTAACTTCTATCACTGTCCGTTTTAGTTTATCCGTTCGGTCAGTCACTACCTCTATGTTTTCGCCTCCTTTATTTGCCTGTTTTTGTGCTTCTTCCGACAAATTTGACGCCTTTTGTGCATGCTCAACCATCTTAGACATACCAGTCGCAACGGCTTCCGTATTCGTTGCTAATTCAGTCATATTCATGTTTTGCTTTTGAGCACCTTCCGCTACTCCTTGAACAGAGATAGCTACCTGTTCTACCGCTTTGCCACTTTCCTCACTAGCCTTCGACAGAGTATCTGCTAAATTTGAAACCTTGCCTGCCGTCTCTTGAGAAACCTGAATAATTTTTTGTATTTTTTCTATAAAAAGGTTAAAGTGTTTTGTTACTTTGCCAATTTCATCTGGACGAGAGTCATCAAGTCGAATCGCCAAATTCCCTTCACCAGAGGCAACTTGGGCAAAAGAAGCAGCTAGAGTATTTATCGGTCTGATAACAGAGAAAAGGATAACATACAATGCCAGAACGGCAACCATAAAACCAAGGAGAGAAATAGCAATCTGGATTGTCTTAGAAAGAATAATCTTATTTTGAGAGTTTAGGTCTAGCAGATCTACTAGCTTATTAACTTCTGCTACATAGTTAGGAACCATAGCATTTACTCTATCAACTTTTTCTGTTACATCCCCCGAATTATCTAACATAATTACAGGTATGATAACCTGCTTATATTCTTGCCAGTGCAGCTTAATCACTTCGTACTGTTTTCGACTGTCGCTATTCGTGATTGGAACTAACTTTAACGTCTCATCACCATTATTAAGCCCATCGATTATCTTGTCATATACTCCTATCTCCTGAATAATTTCGTCTTTGAAAGCTGTTTTCTGTTCAGCAGGGGCAGTTTTGTATTGATTGCTTAATAGTGCCAAGCGATAAGCGCGGAAACGTAAATTACCTGCTAAATTAATGGCCGGTGCATCACCCGCCAATACGCCAAACGTATAAAAATTTATTCCGAGCAACCCTACAATAAAGACAAATAAAGTTAAAATGACTGCAAGTAATTTAGTTCGAATTAACACAACGTTTCCTCCCGTCAAATAGGCATCGTGAGTATTTTTTAAAATACACCAACGATAAACCTGGCAGCTTTTTATAATGATTATATTTTTTTATCTCTTCTTAATCAATGATATAAATCACAAGATCACGATAAGATAGCAATTTGCATCTTTTGTTCAAGGGACATGGGACAGCAGTTAGGCTTCTTGCGAAGTCGCAGCCGCTTTTATCTTCATATTAAATCTAAAGAGATTCCACCTACAATCTACCGAAAAGATAAATTGTCGATGGAATCTCTTATAAATACAAATTCTAATATGTCCTCAATTCCTGCCTACACAAAGGTTGAGTTAACAATAGCAAACTTCATCATCTATTACTGACTGCTTAGAGCAACCTCTGTCTTACTCACCTTTCAAAAATGCTTATATTTTGAACCTTTGGATAGCACTTTGCAGATCCTGAGCCATTTTTGCAAGGCTCTGGCTAGAAGAGCCTATTTCTTCCATAGAAGCGGACTGCTCTTCAGTCGATGCCGATACAGTATGGGTTTGCCCTGCTGTTTCTTTACTAATCTTATGAATCATTTCCACAGAAGCAACAACCTGCTCACTTCCACTCGCCAATTGCTGAATTGCAGCCGAAATTTCTTTTACTTGGCTCGATACATCATTAACAAGTTTCATTATATTATTAAAGCTTTCTCCTGTCGCACTTACAACCTCAGTTCCAATCTTGACCTCTTGTGTGCCTTCATTCATTGTAGCAACAGCTTTATCTGTGTCATTTTGAATTTCCCCAATAAGATTCGCAATTTGCTTTGTTGCCTCCTGGGATTGTTCGGCAAGCTTACGTACCTCCTCTGCCACTACGGCAAAACCTCGTCCTAGTTCACCTGCGCGAGCTGCCTCAATAGCAGCATTTAAGGCTAGAAGATTGGTCTGTCCTGCAATACCGGAGATAACATCTACAATTTGTCCAATCTCTTTAGACCGGTTTCCTAGCTGCACCACTACATTTGCTGAGTTAGTAACCGCCCTTTCAATATTTGCCATCTGGGAGATAGCTGTAGCAATTGACTTTGAACCATCCTCAGCTGCCACCGATGTTTTCTCAGATATTCCAGATGCGGCATTAGCGTTTGAAGCCACTTGCTGAATACCTTCTGATATTCTCTCTATGACTGCAGTCGCATCTCTAACAGCATTCACTTGATTTTCTGCTCCTTGAGCAACTTCAGTAATAGCAATCGCAATCTGACTTGTAACCTGTGAGGATTGCTCTGCACCGGCTGTCAGTTCCTCGGAGGAGGCTGCAAGCTGCTCAGCCGATTGAGAGATATTCGATACCAATTTTCTTAGGTCTTTTACCATCTCATTAAAACTGCTAGCAAGATCGCCCATTTCATCTCGCGTTTTTAGATCAACTGTATCGACTGCTAAGTTGCCATTTGCTATTTCTCTGGCATGATTACATACAATTTTTATGGGCCGGACAAATTTATTTGACAAGAAGTATCCTAACATGCCTATGATAAGGATCAACAAAGTAAGAACGATAACAAATCGTTGCTGCAAAGTTTTTACAGGAGCCATTACTACATCCTTTGAAACTTCAGAACAAATAATCCACCCCGTCTTGGCATCATAAGTGTAATAGACAAATTTAATATTTCCTTGATCATCTGTAATGGTTGTAGTACCGCTCTTACCAGTGAATCCATCTTTTATGTAGCTTTCCTGGCTTACATCTTTATGCTCGGCGGCAATGTTAGAATCCGTATGAGCCAAGATTTTCCCTGAATGATCCACTATAAAAGCTAGAGACTGCTGCCCCGCCCTTTCTCGCAGAAAGTCATCTAAAACAGATAGGGGCAGGGCACCTTGGATGACACCCGTAATCGATTCTTGATTTTTAAGCGGCACGGCTAATACCACTATTGGTTTTCCATCTGACATACTAATAATAACATCAGATACCACTTCTTTACCCTTTATTGAATCTTGAAAAAACTGTCGATGAGCTGCATTCCCAAGCTTTTGGTTATCATCACGAAAACGTTGGTTCCCTGCTTTATCATCTACAACTAACTCCAACTTTGGATAGAGTTTCCTAGCATCTACTAAATATGATTTTCCATTCGGATCCAAATTAATAATACTAGGATTCTGAGCAAGTACTTTTAACACCACAAAGTGCATATCAAGATAATGGCTAACATCATTACGCACCGCAGATAATATTTCCATATTTTTTTCATTGTATCCTTGTATCGTTTGATTGTAGATTAGATTGTAATAATAAAATGAAGACAATACTAAAGGTAGACAGCTAACAATTAAAAGTATCATAATAATTCGATTTTTCATGTTTTACCTCCAACTGAATATTTTATTTTGTACTTTGCTGTACAATATCAGTACTTGGTTCTCTCTATCATCGCCTCCCTGCCCCTCACCAAGCCCGTCGAAGAGAGCTAGAAGTCCTCTTCCTCATCCTCCAGTGCCTATCGGAACATGCAGGATTATATTGTTCTTATATGCAAATCTCCGTCATATATAAGAACATTTTCATCCATATATTTCTACATAATACAGCCTTTTCCTGCATTTTTCTATTTTTATCCTATTTTACTCTATTGATATACAATTATGATGGCAAAAGAATATACCCTTTTGTCACTACTTTGACTTTAACGTAACGTACTATACTAAGAACAAAATAGCAATATCTAAAAGGGCCAATGGAATCACAATCTGCAGACGATTTTATTACTCAAATTTACTTCCCTGTAAGAAAACGTTAACGCAAAAAAGAAGCTGCTCATCATCTACTAACAAGGTAGATGATGAGCAGCTTCTTTTTTGTATCATTTATAGTCGTGACAAACTCCATTGTTGGTTTTTTATTGATTTA
>CAMKSY010000144.1 GCA_946415545.1 uncultured Pelosinus sp.
ATGACGGGACGCTCCCGAAAGGGAAATTTGAAGACCGTCACAGGCGGATTACCATCTATCTGGAACGGGATATGTACGACCGCCTGCAGGTCGTACGCGGCCAGGGGCACAGTCAGACCCGCGTCATCAACAGCGCCTTGCGTCAGTTTTGGAACGAGAGCGGCGGAGAAGACTGAAAAGCATTCAGAAAGACGAAAAGAGAACTCAACCTTTGCAATCATGCGGGGTTGAGTTCTCTTTTTCTGTTTTTGGTTGTTGGAGTGTGAAAATCAGGTACCAGTGTACCAACTGCAGTACCCAGTGAAAAAGGTACAAACCTAGTAGTTGCAAGGGAAAGTGCAAAGTGCCGAGCAAAACGCAAAAAAAATGTGTGAGCCAAGTTTTTTGAAGGCTGGTTTTTGGGGGACATTTCCCCAAAGTTTTTGCTCCTGCTTTGCACTCCGCACTTTTGCAGGGGTGGCATGGGCTGCTGGAATGACAGATGGTACTCCACTCTGTACTTTCAAAATCGAATGTTTCAGTCTTGCTCAATTGGCAAGAGGGCTGCGATTTTTTCAGACAAAGAAGGACTGATTCTTTGCGTCTTACCGCTTTCTTCAGAGGATTGTTTCGGTTCAACGGCTTTCGCAAGGACAAGAATGGCATCTTCGCTGCACAAGGTGGTTAGAATTTCATCCTCAAAAGTTTCACGGAGTAGTTCTGCCGTGCCATGCGCAAATCCGGGCTTAACCTTGATTAGAAAATGTGAAATCTGATGAGGATGGAACACTTTGGCTTCGCGACGGGACAACAAGTCGACCAATGCTTCTTGGGCAAGACGTTTCTTTGTTCTTGGGTTGACAGCGTAAAGAACGCTTGATCTGGGAAAAGGATATACGCCCAACGGCTTTGCAGAAAAGGTATACCATCTTCATGTGAAACCGTTGGGAGATTGGAACGAACTTTATTTTAGAGACTATCTGCGGCAATACCCTTATGTTGCACGGCAATACGAGGCGTTGAAGCTGGGTCTTAAAGAGCGGTTCAAACATGACCGTGACGCCTATACCTATGCAAAGTCAGATTTTGTCATGGAACAATCTCAAAAGGCTAAATTGGAATTTGTAGGACGTTATTTGCCACCTGAGCACTAATTCGCCTTTCAAGTAGTAGACGCCCTAATCCTGTTCTTTGAAGGAGGTCGGGGACACGGGGCGCGCAGGCCTGCAAAACTTCCGATAACCGTTTAATAAGACAAGGGGACGGAGGTAGTGTCTGATAATAAGGGGATTTATTGAAAGGCATTGCAGGACAGAACCACCGTCCCCTTGTCTTTTTGTGTCATTAATAACCTTGAGGGAAAATTGCTCAAGATTATAGAATTGCAAAAAGGAGAACACGATAGTCTACAAAGTGACATTATCACAAGTTCAAAAATTGATTTGTTTGTTGCATTTTGAAAGTAAGTGTGATACAATCTGGGCAAATATGTTGATTGGAGTTGAAAAGATGATTTAATTTTCTTGCTAGTTTTACCAAGCATAATAAAATTGTGGGTTCGTACAATGCCACTTTTTTTGATGTGCCTATGCAAGAAATTAATTATTTTTTCGCTCAGAAAATATATACTCGTCATGCCCCTAATAGGGGTTTGTCTTTGCTGTATTTAAGAGCTGCAAGAATAATAATTTCTTGTAGCTCTTATTTTTTTACAAATAATGAGAATAATAAGTAGGAGGGATTATATAGTGGATAATAAAGATACTTCGCTAACACATGATAATCTCCATATAGAGCCGGAACTTCAGGCGACATTTATATGGAGTAATACTAGTCGCCTATGTTCCGACTTTGCTATTTGTACTTTTAATTACAAAGGAGGATAAAAATATGTCTTTAATAAATGTAACAAACCTGACCTTCGCTTATGAAGGCAGTTATGATAATATTTTTGAAAATGTAAGCTTTCAAATTGATACCGATTGGAGATTGGGCTTTACCGGAAGAAATGGACGAGGAAAAACTACCTTTCTGAATCTTTTACTTGGTAAATATGAATATACTGGAAATATCTCAACGAATGTAACCTTTGAATATTTTCCTTATGAGGTGCAGGAACAAGAAAATTTCACTATAGGTATCATAAGAGAAATCAGTCCAAATTCAATGGATTGGGAAATAATGAAAGAATTATCGCTTTTAGATATAGACGATGATGTTTTATACAGACAGTTTTGTACACTATCGAAAGGAGAACAGACCAAGGCATTGCTTGCTGCTATGTTTTTGGAGGAGAACTCCTTCTTGCTTATTGATGAACCTACAAATCATTTGGATGCTGCAGCTAGAAAAAAACTAAGTAATTACCTTAGAAAAAAGAAAGGATTTATTCTGATTTCACATGATAGATATTTTTTGGATAACTGCATTGATCATGTTCTTTCAATAAATAAGACAAATATAGAAATCCAAAAAGGCAATTTTTCCATGTGGTGGGAAAATAAGCAGAGACAGGATAACTTTGAGTTTGCAGAAAACGAGAAGCTTAGAAAAGATATTAATCGTTTATCGGAGTCTGCTAAACGAACAAGTAATTGGTCCTATGAAGTAGAAAAATCAAAAAAAGGAACAACAAATTCTGGTTCTAAGCTGGATAAAGGTTATGTGGGTCACAAGGCTGCTAAAATGATGAAGCGTTCTAAGTCAATTGAAAGCAGACAGCAAGCTACTATTGAAGAAAAGTCTAAGCTGCTCAAAAATATTGAAAGCTCCGACAACTTGAAGATTTCTCAACTTGCTTATCATAAAAACAGACTTGTGGAACTTGAGAATGTTTCGATTTTTTACGGCGACACTATGGTCTGTAAAGATATTTGCTTTAGTATTGAGAAAGGTGACCGAATTGCACTTAAAGGTAAAAATGGCTCAGGAAAATCAAGCCTTATCAAGCTTATATGTGGTGAGGATATAAACTACACAGGTAATTTCAACAAAGGAAGTCAGCTTAAAATATCCTATGTGTCCCAGGATACATCGCATCTTAAGGGTAATCTGACTGACTACGCTTCAAATAACATTATTGATGAAAGTCTTTTTAAAGCTATTTTAAGAAAACTTGATTTTTCCAGAGAGCAATTTGAAAAAGATATGTCATCCTTTAGCGGCGGCCAAAAGAAAAAAGTGCTCATTGCAAAAAGTCTTTGTGAGAAAGTTCATTTGCATATATGGGATGAACCTCTTAATTTTATTGATGTCATCTCCCGCATGCAAATAGAAGAGTTACTGCTTGAATACTCGCCAACTTTACTGTTTGTGGAGCATGACAGTGAATTTTGCAAAAATATTGCAACAAAGATTTTTGAACTTTAGCTTTATGAATGAGAGTATGTTAAAAGGGGTAGTGACAGGACTACCCTTTTTATTTGTATAAAGTGGAATGGCAATGAACGGAGGAAGTTGTATGGAACAAAAACAAAGAGCAATAATTGTAGGCTGTAATCTCAAGAATGATAAAGAATTTTTTAATATGATGAAGGAGCTGTCTAGTCTAGCTGATGCATGTGATATTGAGGTAGTTGGCGAAATTACTCAAAAATTAGAGCGAGTGTATTCCTCTCATTACCTAGGTAAGGGAAAAATCCAAGAATTGCTTACATTAATTCATGAGAAAGATGTGAACATGGTTATTTTTAATGATGAGTTGTCTCCTTCACAAATTCGTAATTTGGATACAGTTTTAAAATGCAAGGTGATAGATAGAACCGTTCTGATTTTGGAAATTTTGTCTAAGAGAGCTAAAAGCAAAGAAGCACAGCTACAGGTAGAAATAGCAAAATTACAATATATTCTGCCCAGAGTAACTGGCCTTGGAGAATCATTGGGTGGTCAGGAAGATGGCGTCAGGTTTATCAACAGAGGTACAGGAGAAACAAAACTTGAACTTCATCACAGAAAGATTAAGGATAGAATCAGTGGATTGAACGCAGAACTGGAAACACTTGTAGTTCAGCGTCAGAACCAAAGAAAACAGCGCAAAAAATCAGGAATACCTGCAGTTGCTTTAGTAGGATATACAAACGTAGGTAAGTCAAGCATTATGAATTCCATGATTGATTTGTACAGCTCTTCAATTGATAAGAAGGTATTTGAAAAGGATATGTTATTCGCTACCTTAGAAACTTATGTAAGAAACATTAAACTGCCCAATAATAAATCCTTCCTGTTAAGTGATACAGTAGGGTTTATCAGTAAGCTGCCTCACCAGCTTGTAAATGCATTCCACTCAACTTTAGAGGAAATTACTGAAGCTGATATGTTAGTTCATGTAGTTGACTATTCAACCCCTAATTATAAACAGCATATTGAAGTTACAAAGAACACATTAAAAGAGTTAGGTGCAGATAATATCCCTATTATTTATGCCTATAATAAGACAGATTTGGCAGAGGGTGAAATCACAAAAGATGAGAAAGATTGCATATATATTTCTGCTAAAAATAAAGCTGGAATAGATGAGCTAGTAAATGAAATTTGCAAGAGGGCTTTCCCACAGCATGTTTGCTGCCAACTGCTAATCCCCTATGAAAAAGGAGATATATTGTCATACTTTAAGGACAATGCCAATATCAAATCAACTGAGTATAACAGTGATGGAGTGTTGATATCTATGGAATGTAAGGAGTCAGATTATGAAAGATATAAGCAATTTGAAAGCCTGATTAAACCTATAGTTATCTACGTATAAATCCCAGCGATAGAGTATTATTGAAGCCCAACATGGTCGAAGGGGTCGACAAAGGTACTTTTGTAACTACCCATCCGTGGGTAGTTAACAAAATACTATTTTATAAGCTTTGAATGCTTATTTTTCGGGAGATTATATAGAAAATAATGTGTATAGCATGATAATGCAGCACATATAAAGTTATAATTTTGTTTAATATCAAGGGCGAACCATAGTTAATGATGCAAAAATTGTAAATCTACAATGAAAAGATCTTTCATTGTAGATTATTAAAGGTGCTATTTATAATTCAAACTAAGTAGTGTCTATATCTTTTTGCTAATTTTTGTGATAATTTATAAGATAGAAATATTAGAGATTATTTGAAATGGGACAGAGGGACAGGTTGTTTGTCCCGAAGAAAGAAGTGCAGATTAATAAGAGACATAAACAGAAACATGCAGATAAATCACGTAAAACTATAGCAGCATTTAGTATTTGTGAAAAAAGCTTCTTATAATTACCTAGTTGTAGATTTATGGGGAGCTTAACTTGACATAGTAATAAAATAAAGAAAATTTTAAGATAATATCTTATGTGGGACAAGGAACCTGTCCCCATGCAAGAAGTGCAAGAAAACGGCTATTATGAAATTATACGCCAGAAAAAAATAACAAAGTCTTTAAAGACAGAGCTGCTTTAGTAATAAGAATTTAACTATAGAATGTGAGGTTTAACATTAATAAAGTAGCAGCAGTTAAAGTAGACAGTTATGACTATATTTACGAAGACTTAGCAAAAGGCATTCAAGATGCTCTTGCCTTATTGGGCGGTTTAGACAAGTTTATAAGTGCTAGCGATAGAGTACTATCCTGAGCACCAAAGATTCTCCCTCCATAGTAGATAGAATTTTAAATGAAGGATGGTTGGTTATGGAGCAGAACATAGTCATCGAAACACCTAGGTTAATCCTTAGGAAAATAACCATTGAGGATTATTTGAGTATATCAAAAATTCTACAAGACATTGAAGTCATGTATGCTTGGGAGCATGCCTTTTCTGATAAAGAAGTCACCGATTGGATTAATGAAAACATTATGAGATACAACAGAGACGGTTATAGCTATTGGGCTGTGATTGAAAAGCGAATTGAAAAATTAGTTGGTGTTTGTGGAATAATCGCAGAAAGTGCAGATAATGAAGATTATATTGGTCTTGGTTACATATTCAATAAAGCATTCTGGCATCAAGGTTTGGCGTTTGAAAGTGCAAATGCCTGCAAAAACTATGCTTTCCGTACTTTGAAAATTTCTGAATTAACTGCGCAGATTAGACCTGAGAACTTAAGTTCCAGAAAAGTAGCTAAGAAACTTGGCATGGCTGTTATTAAACAGTTTAATCATTTGTATAGAGGCGAACAAATGTCCCATCTTTTATACGGATGCTCGCAGCAGTCTTACCCCCGGTAATTAGGAATGACCGGGGGTAAGACTCTCTCTGTTTTTGCGAATTGATTTAAGAGAAACGAAAAGGATATTAGCTAGAAGATGTGCAGGCTTTGTTGTATTTTAGACGAAACTAATAGCAGCAGTGGATTGTGAGGTGTTCTTATGCAAAGAGTAGCAGCAGTAAGAGTAGATAGTTATGATTACACTTACAAAGACGTAGAACAGGGTATTCAAGAAGCCTTTGCATTATTAGGCGGCTTAGATAAATTTATAAGTCCTGGCGACAGAGTATTATTAAAACCGAGCATGCTTGAAGGGGTGGACAAAGGTACTAGAGTAACTACCCATCCGTAGGTAGTAGTCACTGATTTACAATTAATAAGAAACTCGAAGCAGAGGCTAGCGAGGCCCCGAAGAGCCTGTGATAGCCAGAATCCTTCTGTATTTTCATAGGTAAATTTTAAATTAGCTCTAACTAAAATTTATCATACATGTGTCAACGACCCCATCAGACAGCCTGAAAAAAGGCAAGAACGAAACACGGGACAGGGATGCTGTTTTCAATAATGAAACATAGTCCCTGTCCCCGTGTTGTTTCTGTCCCCATGTTTTTTTGTGCTAAGAGAAATATACGCCATATTGACAGTTTGAAATATGTGGTATATGATCGAAAATGAATATACTCATATAACACATATTTCAATTAGCTAACATACAGTATAGTAATTGACTGAATAGGATTGCTGGCAAGGAGGCAGAAAACATTGAATTTAACACGGGTATTAAAAGTATTAGGTGATGAAACTAGACTTAGCATTGTGAGTTTATTGCGAGTTGAAACTTTATGCGTATGCGAAATTGAAGCCATAATCCAAAGTAGTCAGTCCAACGTGTCTAGGCATTTGGCTAAACTTCGCGACGCAGGGATTATCTATAGCGAGAAAAAAGCGCAGTGGGTATACTATGGCATAAACAAAGATATTATTAAAAAATATTCGTTTATCAAAACATTATTAGATGAAGATCTTGCCAACCATCCCCAATATCAACATGATATAGAGAAGCTTAAGATCTATCGAGAACAAAACGGTGAATGCGGGGCTTTAGAAAATACAGGTGCTTAACACCTTCTTATTAAAGCGTATATGCAGATATTCACATATAAGGATATGATCATAATGTAATGTAATTTAATTACTAACATAAAGGGGAGATAGAAATGAGTAAAATTGAAATTTTTGATCCAGCAATGTGTTGTGCAACAGGAATCTGTGGACCAGGGATTGATCAAGAGCTTTTAAGGGTGGCTACAACGATAAATACTCTCACTAAAATGGGTATCACAATCATCCGTTATGGTCTTTCTGCTGAACCTCAAGCTTTTATAGATCACAAGAAGGTAAATGAGTATTTAATGAAAGAGGAAGTAGAAGTCTTGCCCATTACAGTAGTAGATGGAGAAGTAGTTAAGACTAGAGAATATCCTACACAAGCTGAATTTGCAAAATGGGCGGGTCTGCCTATTGAAGAATTAGCAAGCATAGTTCCTGAAAAGGAACAAGAGTGTTGTTGTGATGAAGGTGAATGCAGCTAAATAGAAACTAGGAGGAACTACATGTATAAGATATTTAATCCTGACAATATAAATCTGACGAAGTATTTATTTTTCACAGGTAAAGGAGGCGTTGGAAAAACGTCAACTGCTTGTGCAACTGCCATTACTTTAGCGGATCAAGGAAAAAAAATATTATTAGTCAGTACTGATCCCGCATCCAACTTGCAAGATGTTTTTGGTATTGATCTTGATAGTAAAGGTACTCCCATTCAAGAAGTACCAAATCTTGTAGTAGCAAATCTAAATCCGGAAGAAGCCGCCAAGGCATATAAAGAATCAGTAATCGCACCTTATAAAGGCAAGCTGCCATCCAGTGTTATAAAGAATATGGAGGAACAGCTTTCAGGATCATGTACTGTGGAGATTGCGGCTTTTAATGAGTTTTCTAACTTTATAACTGATGAAAAAATACAAACAGAATATCATCATATAGTATTTGATACAGCACCAACAGGTCATACCTTACGTATGCTACAGCTGCCATCCGCATGGAGTAATTTTATTAGTGAAAGTACACATGGGGCATCTTGTTTAGGGCAATTATCGGGACTGGAAAGTAAGAAAGAAGTATACAAGAATGCTGTTAATACCTTAGCTGATAGAAAAATGACGACACTTATCTTACTGGCGAGACCTGAATATTCTCCCCTGCAAGAAGCAGAGAGAGCTTCTAAAGAACTACAAGAGCTAGGGGTTAATAATCAGCTATTAGTTGTAAATGGTGTATTGGAGCTAGACGTTGAAAATGATGAAGTGGCAGACCAATTATATGCTAAACAACAAGGAGCATTAGATAATATATCGGAGCATTTACAAAGAATTCAAACCTATCAGATTCCGTTACGAGCCTATAATATCACAGGAATCAAAAATATAAGAATGCTATTAAAAGAAGATTACTTAGAAACGCAAAACTATAAGTTAAATAAAGAAGAGTTGCCAAAGGTTAAAGAGTTAATTGAAGATCTTTACCGATCGCAGAAAAGAGTGATTTTCACTATGGGGAAAGGTGGAGTAGGAAAGACAACGTTAGCGGCAGCTATTGCTATTGGTCTTGCTGCAAAAGGTGTAAAAGTCCACTTAACCACTACTGATCCAGCAAATCATCTAAAATTTGTCGTAGAAGAAGGTCATGGAATTAGGTTAAGTAAGATTGATGAGAAAGAAGAGCTTCATAATTATACAGAAGCCGTTTTGGCAAAAGCAAGAGAGACGATGAAAGAAGAAGATATTGCTTATGTAGAAGAGGATCTTCGTTCTCCCTGCACACAGGAGATAGCTGTATTCCGTGCTTTTGCTAAGATTGTCGATAAGGCTGATGATGAGGTGGTAGTAATTGATACAGCACCTACAGGTCACACATTATTGCTATTAGATGCCACACAAAGTTATCATAAGGAAATACAAAAATCTCATGCCGATATTCCAGAATCAGTAAAGAAGCTGCTGCCGAGATTACGAGATAAAAAAGAAACAGAAGTTGTCATTGTAACTCTTCCAGAAGCGACTCCTGTATATGAAGCCATGAGACTACAAGACGATTTAAAAAGAGCAGGGATTAATAACAAATGGTGGGTTATTAATTCAAGCTTGTTAATGGCGAACACACAAAGCCCATTGTTAAAAACAAAATCCTTACATGAGATTCCTTGGATTAATGAAGTCAATGTAATTTCAAAAGGTAATTTTGCAGTAATACTATGGAAAGCAGAAGAAATAAAAGGTGAAAAATTAGTAAAATTAATCACATGATGGGACTATGGACTGATCCTAACGATTATGAGTAAAGATCTAAAAAAACTCGGCGGCGATTTGCGCTCTATCGAAATTTGAAAAAATAGGCGGGAAACTCCGAAATGGGACAGAGGGACAGGTTGTTTGTCCCGAGGAAAGAAGTGCAGATTAATAAGAGACATAAACAGAAACATGCAGATAGATCACGTAAAACTATAGCAGCATTTAGTATTTGTGAAAAA
>CAMKSY010000145.1 GCA_946415545.1 uncultured Pelosinus sp.
TTGCCGACTGCTGCAGATGTTGATACAACTCCTGAAGGAACAAAAGCTTGTAAGTTCTGGGGACTCGGTTCAGATGGTACAGTTGGTGCCAATAAGAGCGCAATCAAAATTATCGGTGATAAGACAGATATGTACGCACAAGCGTATTTTGCTTATGATTCTAAAAAATCTGGCGGGATTACAGTTTCCCATCTTAGATTTGGTAAAAAACCAATTAAATCTCCATACTTAATTAATAAAGCTGATTTTGTAGCTTGTCATAATCAATCCTATGTTGATAAATATGATGTATTAGTTGGATTAAAACCAAATGGCAGCTTCTTGCTCAATTGTATTTGGGATCAAGAAGAATTAGAAGCAAAATTACCAGGTTTTATGAAACGCTATATTGCACAAAACAATATTAATTTCTACACTTTGAATGCTGTAAAAATTGCGCAAGAAATTGGATTGGGCGGCAGAATCAACATGATTATGCAGTCTGCGTTCTTTAAAATTGCTCAGATTATTCCAGTTGAAGATGCAGTTAACTACTTGAAAGATGCAGTTGTTGGCTCCTATGGAAATAAAGGCCAAAAAGTGATTGACATGAATAATGCTGCTATTGATAAAGGCGTTGAGTCTATTGTCAAAGTTACTATTCCAGAAAGCTGGAAAACTGCTGCTGACAGTACAAAAGACGAAGCTCATTTTGCTTGTGCTTGCAGCAATGCAAATCAAAAACAAGTACCTGAATTTATTGAAAAAATCCTTGTGCCTATGAATAGGCAAGAAGGCGATTCATTACCAGTGAGTGCTTTCACTGGCAGCATGGAAGATGGTACCTTCCCTCTTGGAACATCTGCCTATGAAAAACGTGGTATTGCAATTAATGTTCCTGAATGGCAAATGGACAAATGTATCCAATGTAATCAGTGTGCATTTGTGTGTCCTCATGCTGTAATCAGACCTGTCTTAGTGAATGAAGAAGAGATGAAAGATGTACCTGAAGGCTTTACTGCAAAAGCAGCTGTTGGTGTTAAAGACTTACAGTTCAGACTTGCTATTTCTCCTCTTGATTGTACTGGCTGCGGTAACTGCGCACAGGTATGTCCTGCAAAAGAAAAAGCATTGATTATGAAACCGTTGGAAACCCAATTGCATGAAGTGAAATTATGGGATTATCTCGCTAATATTTCACCAAAAGAAAATCCTCTGAAAAAGAATACTGTAAAAGGCAGTCAATTTGAACAGCCACTGTTAGAGTTCTCTGGTGCTTGTGCAGGCTGCGGCGAAACTCCTTATGTTAAACTTGTTACTCAATTGTTTGGTGATCGCATGATGGTTGCTAATGCTACAGGTTGTACATCTATCTGGGGTGGCAGTGCTCCATCGATACCATACACGACAAATAACGAAGGACATGGTCCGGCTTGGGCAAATTCCTTATTTGAAGATAATGCTGAATTTGGTCTTGGCATGCACCTAGGTGTAAAAGCGCTAAGAGAGAAATTAGCAGGTACGGTTAAAGAGGCTATTGAACATAATATTAGTGCAGAGCTAAAAGCTGCATTGGCAGATTGGCTGGAGCATAAAGATAGCGGGGAAGCAAGTCGTTCCAGAGCAAATCTCGTGGCTAGCCTTGTCGCTGCAGAAAAAGGCGATAATGCTTTGTTGAATGAAATTGATAAAAATAAAGATTTCTTAGTGAAACGATCACAATGGATCTTTGGTGGTGATGGCTGGGCCTATGATATTGGCTACGGCGGTTTAGATCATGTATTGGCATCTGGCGAAGATGTGAACGTTTTGGTACTTGATACTGAAATCTATTCTAATACTGGTGGACAGGCTTCCAAGTCTACTCCAGCTGCAGCAATTGCTCAATTTGCCGCTAGCGGTAAAACCACTAAGAAAAAAGATCTTGGTATGATGGCTATGAGCTATGGTTATGTGTATGTTGCACAAATTGCTATGGGCGCTGATAAAAACCAGACGCTAAAAGCAATTGCTGAGGCAGAAGCTTATCCAGGTCCATCTCTTGTCATTGCATATGCTCCTTGCATAAGCCATGGTTTGAGAAAGGGCATGGGCTTTAGCCAGCTTGAAATTAAGAATGCCGTAGAATGCGGATATTGGGGAATGTATCGCTATAACCCAGCACTAAAAGAAGAAAATAAAAATCCTTTCATTTTGGATTCCAAAGAGCCAACAGCAGACTTCCAAGAGTTCTTAATGGGTGAAGTACGCTTTGCGTCTCTCAAGAAACAATATCCAGATTTGGCAGATGCTTTATTTGCAAAAACTGAAAAAGATGCTAAAGAAAGATTAGCAACCTATAAAAGACTTGCACAATCCTAAGTAGTAAATTTCTATTAAAAGAGGCATTTGGCGGCTCCCTAGCGAGCTGCCAAATGCCTCTTTCTTGTATTACTAAAATATTGTATAATAATATCCAATATAATAATGAATATTAGGTTTCTTTATTGAATTGTTATAGAAGTATGATACTATTATTCTAGATTGGAGAGATATGTATTATGGAAATAGTATATCGCACAGGAAAGTTGGAAGATAGTCTGAAAATTGCCGAGGGAATCGATCGTGCTTCAGGTGGAATTATGGAATTCCTCTTTCACGATTTACTAGGTCAATATACAAGAACCGAGGTGATGGCAAAGTCAATAGAGGAGAAACAAGGTAGTGATTCCTATGAAAATGCAACGGTTGCTGAGTATCAAGGAAATATTATAGGAATTGTTTATTCTTATTCGTCTAAATTCCATGGCATTACTGATAGTACCAGAAGTTTTTTTCCTAGTGACCGGCTTGCAGTTTTAAAAGAATTTTATAATTCAAAGGTTGATAATAGCTGGTTCTTAGATTCTATTTATGTAGACGAAGAATTCCGCGGTACAGGTATCGGCAGTAAGCTGATTACATTAACAAAGCAAAGAGCGAGAGCGAATGGATACAGGCAATTGAGTTTAATGGTCATGGCTGATAATACAGTTGCTAGAAAGACCTATGAACGCAATGGGTTTAAAATCGTAAAACATATTGAGATACAAGAGCATCCTCTAATTCCTCATAAAGGTGGAGTGTATTTATTAGTTAGTGATATAACAGAAGAGTCACTATCTGATCGGTAAGCTTGATAAATAAGTTGAGGGAGAATGTAACAATGGGGATGCGAAGAAAAGATCGGGAAATGAAAAAGGAAGAAGCCTATGAACTCCTATTTCAAAGCAAGTATGGTATTTTAGCTACTGTTGGTTATGATGGACAGCCTTATGCAATACCTCTGAATTATATAGTTAGTAACAATAGCATCTATTTCCATTGTGCTTTGAATGGATATAAGCTAGATAATATTGCTTTAAATTCTAAAGTATGCTTTACTGTTGTGGGAAGAACGAATATTGTATCAGAACAGTTTTCTACTGATTATGAAAGTGTGGTTGTATTTGGTACCGTTAGTAGGATAGAAGAAAAGGACGAGAAGGAAAAAGTCTTAAAAGGATTTGTGCAAAAATATAGTATTAACTTTGTGTCTGAGGGTGATGCTTATATTCAAAAAGCAAAAGATCAAACAGTTGTGTGCAAAATAGCAATTGACAATTATAGTGGCAAAAAAAGAGGTTATAAAGTGTAAGGCCCTGGAAGACGCTTGGGTAATACACAGTGTTTTTAACATAATCATTGTGAAATGGAAAAAATTCCGCACCAACTTTAAGTGGTACGGAATTTACTTTGAGAGTTTGTCCTATTTAATATAACGGCGTGATCCGATATAATGTTCAGTGTAGTAAGCCTCATCTAAAGAACTGATTGTAACTTGCTTTGCTGCTGAGCTTGCATGAATAAATTGTTGATTTCCCATATAAAATCCTACATGAGATGCTCCTGGTTTATAGGTGGTGAAGAATACTAAATCACCTATTTGTAAATTTTCTTTATCTACAGCAGTGCCTATACTGTATTGTTCAGCTGCTGTTCGAGGAAGAGTAATTCCATTTTTCTTCATGACAAGCTGTGTAAAGCTAGAGCAGTCAAGTCCTGTAGTGGGAGATTCACCACCAAACACATAAGGAACTCCCATATAGGTTTTCGCAGTAGCGATAATGGCATCTCCTTTAGAGGAACTAGTTGTTATATTGCTATCCGTTTCTTGGAATGGCACCGGCTTAATATTAACGTTAGGATTTTCAGTTGTATTATTTTTTCCTAATAAATTTCCTAATAACAAGCCAATTAAAACATTAAGAAGATTAAAGGAACTGTTGCTCTTGGAGTTTGAAGAGGATGTTTGTGTAAGTGTATTCAAAGGCGAAGCCGCCATAGCAAGCGTCGTGGGCATTATCAGTGTAAAAGAAAAGGTGAAAAGGATAAGAAGTATAATGGGCATGCAATGTTTCTTCATATAATGACCTCCTAGTCCAATGTACGATTTGTTAGAGACGGTTTAGAAGTTAATAATAGTAAAGCATTGATCAACTGAAAACATTACTAACTAGAATAATGATACTAGAGAACGGGAGTTATGTAAACAGGAAATATCTACTATTGGATTAGGATGAAAGAGTTGGAGAGGGGTATATGTGGAGTGTAATTATTAGACTAGGTTGTTCGAATCATTTAGTTATTGGAGAATTTTTGTAGACTTTCTGCTAAAAAATGAATTACAATAATAAGATGTGAATCCTACTATACATAATCGTGATTGGCAAGGAGGAGAAATCATATTGCGAAAATTTATCCTTGTATATAATCCAATATCAGGTGATGCTAGTTTTAAATTTAAATTAGACAATGTCATTGAGGCTTTTCAAAAGAAAGATTGTATCATAATTCCCATCAGGGTGAGCAATGAGCAAGAGAGTGATACTTTTATTACGCTTGTAAAAGAAATTGCTGTGGATGGTATTATTGTATCTGGCGGTGATGGTACAATTCACAGTGTAATTAATAATATGCTCAAACAAGAAATAGACTTGCCTCTAGGTATTATTCCAAGCGGTACATCTAACGATTTTGCAGCGTATTTGCAGTTAGATAAGAATATTGATACTTGTGTAGAGATCATTACTAAGGGGCAGCGTAGAAGAATTGATGTAGGTAAAGTCAATGATGAATATTTTTTCAATGTTGCTAGTGCTGGATTAATGACATCGGTAGCTCATAATGCGGATAGTATGCTGAAGAATACCTTGGGGAAAATTGCATATTATTTAAAAGGGCTTGGAGAATTACCTAATTTTAAAGCATTAAAAATGCGAATTATTACACAACAGCAAGTTATTGAGGAAGACGTCTTTTTATTTTTAATTATGAATAGTGGTACTGTTGGCGGATTTCCTAATTTAGTACCTCATGCCAAAATTGATGATGGAAAGTTGGATGTACTTATTGTGAAAAAGTGTAACCTGCCTGAATTAATGAGTTTATTTATTAGCTTTTTGAAAGGGATTCACTGTAATAGTAAATATGTTACTTGCCTACAGACGGAAACTCTTTATATAGAATGTGTTGAAGCAGTGGAAAGCGACTTAGATGGAGAATTGGGTCCCCAATTGCCTCTTAATGTAACGATACTACCTGGAAAAATTGAAGTCTTTTCTTCCTAGCTAAGAGAGTAGAAGCTTTGAAAGGAGGACAAGAATAACAAAAGTAAGACTATAACCGCTAAAAAACCTGTAAAAATGTAAATACTATGTTGACCATATAGAATAGCATATGGTATAATCTTAAAAAATGAATAAACTCTTATCGAGAGTGGTCGAGGGACTGGCCCGATGACACCCAGCAACCGGCAGTTATGCAGTGGTGCTAATTCCAGCAGGATGAAAATCCTGACAGATAAGAGGAAGATGGTCTTTGATAAACCTCTTTCCTCGGAAAGAGGTTTATTTAGTTTAAAAATAAGAATCAGGAGGTATTTATGAAACTAGATTCAAAAATTGTGCATATTGGGGTTTGTACAGATGAAAAGACGGGAGCAATAAGTACACCAGTGTATCAATCAGCAACGTTTCGTCATCCCGCTCTTGGTGAGAGCACGGGGTTTGATTATACTCGTAGCCAGAATCCAACAAGAAAAGTATTAGAAGAAGGAATTGCTACGCTGGAAAATGGTGCAGTCGGTTTGGCATTTGCTTCGGGGATGGCTGCAATTACCGCGATATTAATGTTATATAAAACTGGAGATCACTTAGTGGTTGTAGAAGATTGTTATGGTGGTACATACCGCGTCATTGATAAAATATTTAGTAATTTTGGCTTAACTGTAAATTTCGTAGATGGCAGTAATATAGAAGAAGTAGCAAAAAGCATTACACCTGCTACTAAAGCAATATTGGTAGAAACACCGACCAATCCGCTAATGAAAATTGTCGATATTCGTGCTATAGTACAATTAGCTAAAGGTAGTGAGATTCATGTTATCGTTGATAATACATTCTTAACACCATATTTTCAACGTCCTCTAGAATTAGGAGCTGACGTGGTCATTCACAGTGGCAGTAAATATTTAGCGGGTCATAATGACTTGGTGTGCGGATTAGTCGTTGCTCGCGATGCTGAATTAGGTGCCGCGATACGTTACATCCAGAATTCAACAGGAGGGATACTGGGACCTAATGACTGTTGGCTATTAATTCGCAGTTTAAAAACCCTGGCATTGCGGATGGAAAAGCATAATCAAAATTCTCAAGTGATTGCTCAGTGGCTGACGAATCATCCCAAAGTTGTTAAAGTATATTATCCAGGATTAGCTGGTCATCAAGGCAAGGATATACATGATCGTCAATCATCGGGTTATGGCGGTATGCTGTCTTTTGTAGTAGATCATCCGGGAAGGGTTAAACAGGTACTTCGAAAAGTACAAATGATTCGATTTGCTGAAAGCCTTGGTGGAGTAGAATCGCTGATCACTTTGCCGGCGGTCCAAACTCATGCCGATGTGCCGATTGAGGTTCGTGAACGTCTAGGAATATCCGATTGCTTATTGCGCTTATCAATTGGCATTGAAGATGCTAGTGATATCATTAATGACTTAGAACAAGCATTAGCAGATTAGATTAAAGCCATCCATCGTTATAGAAAAAGTATTATTCATAGAATCATAAAGAAGTGAATAGGGTGAAAGAAAAGGGAGTCTGCTACAAAAACATTGTAGCAGGTCTCCACTTTTCATCAGAATAATGATCGCCACAAGAATATGAATCATTGTGATTATTTGTAGGTTTAGAAGATGAAAATGATCTTCTGGCAGATGTATCATCCGTAATGGAGGAGTAAGAGTATGCAAGAAAAAATCTCATTTCCTGCAAAAGCATTAGCAGTAATTGATCAGAGTATACAAAATATTAGTTTTGGTGAGATTGTTTTAATTGTTCAAGATGGACATATTATTCAAATTGAACGTACCGAAAAAATTATTATTTCTAGTCAAAAAAACTTTCAGCAAGGTAAAAAGAATGCAGAAGAAATTAACCTTCTTCGTAAAAAAATTCTAGGAGAACTGTCTTATCTGCAATATGGTCAACTCGTTGTAAAAATCAAGGATGGTAAAGCAGTGCAAATTGAAAAAACAGAAAAACGGCGCTTCCCAGAGGTAGAAGGTGTTTATGGTGATGGAATATAAAAACAAGTGATATAGGTGAAGCGTACGCCAGGTTAAGAGTTGTATTTCAACGCAATTTTACTTTAAAAAATTTAATATTGAATTGACAAAGTGAAGTATTTATGATTAAATGTACTTATAATATTAATTGTTAGCCGATCAGAAAACTGAAGGCTAAGGAATTGTTCTTTTGTAGGACTTCCTTAGTCTTTTTCTTTTCTGTCAAAAAAATAAAAAAAATGGAGGTCGTGTAACATGGCTAAAATTGCAAAACAGTTGACTGAACTTATTGGCAATACGCCACTGCTGGAACTTACTAAATATAATGGTGAAAAAGGTTTAGCTGCAAGAGTAATTGCTAAATTAGAGTATTTCAATCCACTCAGCAGCGTAAAAGATCGTATTGGTTATGCTATGATTGCGGATGCAGAAAAGCAAGGATTGATTAATAAAGATACAGTAATAATTGAACCTACCAGCGGTAATACGGGTATTGCTTTAGCTTTTGTAGCTGCATCACGAGGCTATAAATTAGTATTGTGTATGCCAGATACAATGAGTATCGAGAGACGGAATCTATTGAAAGCTTTAGGCGCTGAGCTGGTCCTAACTCCTGGAGCAGAAGGAATGAAAGGAGCTATCGGTAAGGCAGAGCAACTGGCTGCAGAAAATAGCAATTCTATTATTCTACAACAATTTAAGAATCCATCCAACCCGGAAATACATAGGCAGACGACTGCAGAAGAAATCTGGAGAGATACCGATGGAGAAGTCGATATATTTATTTCTGGCGTAGGTACTGGTGGTACGGTTACAGGTGTGGCTGAAGTACTAAAGAAAAAGAAGCCAAGTATTAAAATTATTGCTGTTGAGCCTTTTGATTCACCTGTTTTATCAGGTGGCAAACCAGGCCCTCATAAAATTCAAGGAATTGGAGCTGGATTTGTTCCTGCTGTAATTAACCTTGATGTTGTAGATGAAATTTTCGGTGTTCATAATGAAGATGCTTTTGCGACTTCCCGAGAACTTGCTAAAACAGAAGGCTTGCTGGTAGGGATTTCAAGTGGTGCAGCAGTTTATGCGGCTGTTCAGATAGCAGCACGCCCTGAGAATAAAGGGAAAAATATTGTTGTATTATTACCTGATTCAGGAGAACGTTACTTGTCGACAGCACTTTTCCAGCAAGAATCTTAAGATATAGCTTTAGATAGAGATTCTAGTCTGCTGTTTATTTAAAAAAGAGTAAGAATACCACAGTTTATGTTGAGTATCCCAATTTCTTTTATAATCATTGGGATAGCTCAATATGAATTGTGGTAATTTGTGTTGTCCGGAAATTAGAACTCTAAGGGAACAAAGCCTAAAATGAGAGAATTTTCAGGGAAATGTATAAATATAATTCCTCGTCATTGTCAGGCATCATCTGGAATGGTATAATGAATTAAATTAAACAAAGCTCTGCCTTATGTTCAGCAGAGCTTTGTTTAAGTTAGTGCCTTTGACCATATTTGGGTATATGCAGGAAAGGTGAATGTAATATGCAAATTATTGATTTACACTGTGATACAATACTGCACTTAATGGATCAACCGCATTTGAATTTATATCATAATGACCTAAGCGTAGATATAGAGAAATTACAGGCTGGCAATGCTTTGGCACAATTTTTTGCATTGTATATTGATTTAGCAAAGCAACCAAATCCATTACAATATTGTTTAAGCATGGTTGATACTTTCCATCAAGAAATGAAGAATCAGCAGGCATATATTGCCCTAGCACGGAATTATCAGGATCTACTTTCTAATCAGCAAGCTGGAAAAATATCTGCCTTTCTTACCATTGAAGAGGGGGGAGCTTTACAAGGTCGCTTAGATAATCTACGGAATTTCTATCGGTTGGGTGTACGGCTGGTGACATTGACCTGGAATTATCCTAATGAGATTGGTTATCCCAATAGTGAAGATCGGTATGTTCAGCAGGGGCTAACGGATTTTGGAAAAGAAGTAGTTTCGCAAATGAATCAGTTAGGTATGATTATTGATGTCTCCCATCTTTCTGATCAAGGCTTTTATGATGTTGCTGCCTTATCAAACAAGCCTTTTGTTGCTTCCCATTCGAATGCTCGTGCCATCAG
>CAMKSY010000146.1 GCA_946415545.1 uncultured Pelosinus sp.
GTATTTGACAGCTTGCCAGATGCCATTCATCTAGGTCCTGGCATGTCGGTAGTACCGACGGTTCACACGGCAAATGCAGGATATCGTCATGAGTGACGATGCACTAAGACCCGTAAGCCCTCTCTTGATATCAACCGCCGTCAGTCTTGCCGCCTTCATGGAAGTACTGGATACAACGATTGCCAATGTTGCACTTTCTCACATTTCCGGGTCACTGGGCGCCAGTTCAGAAGAAAGCACCTGGGTACTTACCTCCTACCTGGTAGCCAACGGCATTATTCTCCCCCTATCCGGTTGGTTATCCGCCCTGATGGGGCGCAAAAACTTTTTCATCTTCTGTATCTTAGGATTTACCCTTACCTCTTTCCTATGCGGCATTGCTACTTCACTGCCTATGCTAATTGTCTTTCGATTATTGCAGGGATTGACAGGGGGAGGCTTGCAGCCCAGCCAGCAGGCCATCATCAAAGACAGCTTCCCCGCCGAAAAGTTGGGAATGGCCTTTGCTATCACAGGGATAACAACGGTATTAGCTCCCATATTGGGACCAACACTAGGCGGTCTTATAACAGATAACTTTAGCTGGCGTTGGATTTTTTTTATGAACGTACCTGTTGGGCTATTGGCGGCTTTTCTCGTTAACAGCTTGGTCGTAGACCCGCCCAGTGCTCGAAAACAAAAAGTCGACTCTATTGATTATATTGGTCTCAGCTTAATTGCCCTTGGCCTTGGAGCTCTGCAAATCGTTCTAGATAAAGGCCAGCAGGAAGATTGGTTTGACAGCACTTTTATTGTAATTTTTGCAGTCATTGCCGCAGTTGGTCTTGTACTAGCTGTTTTTTGGGTATTGCGGCAGAAAAATCCGGTAGTTGAGCTAAAGCTTTTTGCCATTCCCAGTTTCAGTTTACCCTGCATTATGATTTTCTTTGTTGGTTTTGCTCTTTACTCAAGTGCCATGTTATTGCCTATGCTGGTGCAAACAAGCTTCGGCTATGACGCGACTCTATCGGGGCTGGTACTTTCACCAGGCGGAATTGCCACATTGCTCATGATGCCCATCGTCGGTAAACTGGTAAATAAAATTCAGGCAAAGTACCTCATTTCTTTTGGCATGTTGATAAGTGCCGTTGGCATGTGGGCAACAGGACTTGTAACACCACAGACGGGATACAGCACCTTCGTTTTAGTACGTGCCCTGCAAACAGTCGGTATCCCCTTTCTATTTATACCCGCCAGTACCCTCGCCTTCTCGAAAATCCCTCCAGAAAGCAGCAGCAACGCCTCAGCAATTGTTTCATTAATGCGTAATCTAGGAGGCAGTATTGGCATAGCTCTTGTAACGAACAAACTAATACACAGCCAGCAGATTGAACAAGCTAATCTGGTACAGCATTTAACCATGTCTGATCCTGGTTATCAAAGCGCTATTGCAAGCTACACTCAGTCAATTATGAATTTGGGTGTGCCAGCCATTCAGGCATCCACAATGGCAATCGGCAAGATTTATCAGGAACTCATCCAACAGGCCAATATCCTTGCTTATCGCGATGCTTATAACTTCGTGGCTATAATATTAGTAGCCCTGGCTATTGTTGCTCTATTCATGCCAGGCAATGCACTACAGAAAAAGAGTGCCCCCATGGCATCACATTAGAGCAATTCGGACGATAAAAGAATGGGTAGTACTCATAAAAGAGTACTACCCATTCTTTTTTATAATTCTATATTCAGAGCAATTTCATCACAGTTAGGAAACTTAGTACAGTTGATACATTCTTTCCAAACCTTATGAGGCAATTGATCTTTTGGTAATTCTTTAAAGCCTTGTTTCATAAAAAATCCAGGTTGATAGGTCAAGGTAAAGATCGTCTTTATCTCTAAGGTCTTTGCTTCTTCAATTAGTGCCTGTACAATACTGCGGCCAATGCCTGATTTCGTGACATGAGGCGCGATTGCCATTGCTCTAATTTCTGCAAGCGCATCCCACACTAAGTGCAGTGCTCCCATGCCAACAACTTCTCCATTATCTTCTGCCAAAACAAAGTCCCGCAGGCATTCATACAGCATATTCCGGGAACGTCCTAACATTAATCCTTGTTCAGCATAAGCGTTAATTAAGGTGTACATGGTTTCTACATCTTTGAATGTAGCTTTACGATAAAGCACTTATACCACTCCCTTCACGTATAATTATACATTATACATTAATAAAAATCCTTTCACAATCCATTTATTTCACTCTATATTAAAAAGATATATACTACGTAACAGTCAGTATCACTCCCGTCAAAGGAACAATCCATATACAAGCTTTCATAATACACTGAGGTGCTTTTTTATTACTAAGAAACATATAATTACTACCTTCAAAAATTATATAAAAAGGAGGGCTTCCTATGGAGAAAAAGGATAAGTGTTTAGGTTCCTTTCCTGAGTGGGTAAAAGCCAGAGTCAATTTAGCGCTAAATCATAAACATAGTTGTATTTGCAATTGGTATCTTGAGGAATTCATTGATCACGACAACTATAACAACTGTTTGTTCAAAGCATGGTATTTGACAAACACCAGTCTAATTAGCCTTTGCTTAACCTTTGATCAAATCAATATGATTGAGTATTTTAAAAAAGATATCATAAAAATTGAAACGGTATTGAATGTACTTGAAGATAAATGCACTCATAGAGAAATAGTATGTACTTACAGCATCAAAATGCTGTGTATAAATGGTGACATCATTAAGCTAAGTGAACCAGAGGTAAAAAGAGCAGATCATAACACTATGTATATGGAGTTTATTGAAGCTTTTAAGCAAAACTTTTAACTCTGCTATTTTAAAAATCTACAAAAAGCATGTGTTGTTTATTATCATTACAAAAAAACTAATCCAATTTAGACTTTTATCTTAAACCGATATAACAAAAAGATCCAATAAGCAGTTTCTTACTGTCCATTGGATCTTCCTTTATTCTTTGAAATTTTTATATTCCCATCTCTACTCGCAATAACTATGCATTTATACCGTCAGCAGGTCAATGTCATTCCTCGGTTAAGAAAATAGGATGAATCACCCAAAGGAAATATACAATTTATGAACGATATCGATTACTCCTAAAGAAACAATAGTGAACACAATTCCAAAACCACCTAAGGCCCATGCAATATTGCCGCTTTCTCTGATCACATCAGTCGATTCATATTTTTCCATTTGATCATCTCCCTATTGCCTTTCTTTAAACTCATTATAGTAATTTCACTATGATTCGTGAAATGCTTATAACGTATCCAGTATATTTAAATAATAAATAAGTAAACTGAATGATCCCATTTGTCTATAGCACACAAAGTAAAGAATCCGCGATAATCGCGGATTCTTTACTTTGGTGGGACAAGGAACCTGTCCCCTCGTCCCACGCTTTTAATCAACACCTAGCATAACATCCCATCGCTGCTCAATCAATTGGTTGTTCCAAGTGTCATTTTCTTTTTCTTCAGTAAGGGTAAATCCAAAATTCTGGTATAGGTGCCGGGCTGCATCTAATCCCTTAAATGTCCACAGAAAAACATGATTATAGTATTTCTGTTGACAATATTCCATCACTGTAGACACTAATTTACGTCCCAGACCGCTACCGCGAAAATCTGGCTCTATTAAAAACCAGCGCAGTTGGGCAGTCCTTTGGCTGATTCCTACAATTCCAATAAAACCAACGATAGCACCGCAGCATTCAGCTACCCATATTTCGCCTCTAGACGGATCTTCTAAATAAGCAGTCAAACTTTGCAAAACATACTTTTCGAAGCGATGATCCAGCCCATACTCTTTTTCATACAGCACACCATGGCGATATGCAATATATCCTACATCACCAGGCTGATGCCTGCGAATGGTAATTGAAGTATCTGCTTGATCCGATAACATTTTTTGTATGGCAGCCATATTCTGAACTAGGGCTTGTTGAATCCCCTGAGGAAGATGCTCTAAAAGTCCAACTAGTTGATTCGACGAGGCCTCTGACAGTTCTCGAAATGCTGCTCTGCCTTTTTCTGTTATCTTTAAAATTTGTGATCGGCCATCAGTCATTGATTTGGTGGTTTCAATCAGACCTTCTTTCTTAAACCGTCTGAGAATACGGCTAAGATAACCTGGATCAATTTGAAGTATTTCTGCCAAGTTACTTGCAGTACATGTAACAGCGGCATCAAATTCTAACAAAACCCTTGCTTCTGCTAAGGAGTAAGGACTTTCCAAAACATTTCGGTTTACAAGGCCAATAATATTGGTATAAAAGCGATTAAATTTCCGAATCTCCTTCACTCGCTGTTGCATCGAACTTTCCATCTTTGCTCCTCCTAGAAATTCCTTTATGATTTTAGCTACCACGTTATCACAAGTAGTTGACTAAGTCAATTATATTATTTGACTTAGTCAACTACTTTTTAAAAAAACAAGCTGCTGCAACGATAAGAATAAACCTGCCGATATTCTCAGCAGGTTACTATAAAAGTATTTTATTATATACTTCTACCCAAATTGGCGTGCTCAGCTTTTTTAAATAGAGAAGCCACCTCACCCAAAGTTTTTTTCCTTGCATACTATACTTTCAATATATGCCAGTCTTATTAGAGGATTTCACTTATATTCCAGAACCAATCCAACGCCCACCTCTTCAATATTCCCAACCTGGGCTAAACCTATTTTGGAATGCAGATCCGTACAATGGCATGCATGGATAACATGAGGCTGGCATCTTCTAAAATATTCAACCGTGCTGCACAGCTTAGCTTGGGAGGGATTTAAGAGGTGAAATCCGCCTATTACATCCCATATTCGTTCTTCTTTACATACTTTTTTAGCATATTCAATAATATTGCAAATTCCCGCATGAGAACACCCTGTTATGACCACCAGCCCATGTTCTGACTTATACACCAACGCGGAATCATCCAGTACATAATCCTCTTTCCAAGTACCGTCTCGCATCACTTTGCCAATTGGATTCTCTATCTCAAAAGAATTATTACGTGGAATTTCTCCTAAAAATACAAGTTTAGAGGTAAGCCATATAGGATCTTTACTAAGTTTCAATGAAAAATGCTTCTCTAACTGACTGCTAGATAGCATTGAGCCGATAGCAAGACCATCTGCGCTGCGGTCAAGAAAAGCCTCAGGATGAGCTATTATCATAGGTATTCTGCGCTTACGTCCTACACTTTCCGCCTCAGAATAGAACTTTACTAGATCGCCTAGCCCCCATGTGTGGTCGTTATGACCATGGGAAATAACCACTCCATCCAGCCCTAATAAATCGATCCCCATTTTAGTGGCATTACGCAGAAATAAATCTGAATATCCAGTATCAAACAAGTATGTTTCGTCATCACACTCAATGAAATAGGATACTCCTGGCTCAGCATAAAAATAATGATCAATGATAGTATTATTGTCAACTAAAACTGTTAGTTTCACATTATTCCTCCAATTCAGCCCTTCTCTGAAGACAATGCCTCTTGGGTCATAGTCAATGGGAGCTTAGTAACAGCATCAATACAGCAGCAAAAAGAAGGCTGCATAAGAATAGCTTCTCTTCAATCATTATTAAGTCCTGCTAGTATTTACACATTTTAACATTGCTTTATTTTCCTTGTATCCTCTATTGTTATTCCTTCCAGATCTTTCACAATTCACGGAATCCATGATCTTACAACCTTTGTTTTTCTTTAAATAAAGTGAAATAAAGCCAATTCCGGCAAATGTTTATTATATTTTTATTAAATCGGTAAATAACTTTTTATGATATAGCCCCAATATAGTGATATAATATGTTTTATGACTCAATATAATAGCGATTTATGTAATATTTTACTATTCAATGAAACGGTGGTGAACTTTAGTCAAGAAACTTGTGCATTCATGAGTGCTTCACTAAAGAGAACATGAAAAATAAAAACAAAGCGTATTTATACTTAGTAATAACTTTTTTTGCATGGGGTAGTTTATATGTGGTCAGTAAATTTGTCTTGGGCAAGATACCGATCATTACAATTTCCTTTCTGCGTTATGTGATTGCAGGGATGATTCTCCTAATTCTCTTGAAACAGCGAAAGCTAAAAAAAATAGAGAAACAAGATTATAAGCATGTCTTTTCGATTGGCTTTCTCGGATACTTCGTAGCAATCGGGGCACAGCTTTTAGGAACAAAGCTATCTAATGCTTCCTTGGCCTCCCTGGTTAATTCCATGAATCCAATTGTAATTATGTTTTTTGCGATATTTATTTTAAAAGAAAAGCTAACGATGAATAAGGTTGTTTGTGGTATCTCCACAATTGCCGGTGTCTATATTATTGTTGGCGGAGTAGACGGTGGCAGCCAACTACTGGGGATTTCCATTTCCATATTCTCAGTAGTTTTATGGTCATACGTTTCTGTAATCATTAGGAAAATTACCCAAAAGTATGATTCCATGCAAATTACGACTTACGGAATTATCGTTGCAGCAATATGTACAATGCCATTTTCAATTTGGGAGCTAACTGTAAATCCCGATGTACAATTTGATTGGAGTGTATTCCTTTCTATGCTTTATATCGGGGGCGTCTGTACAGCAACAGCTCATGTGCTTTGGAACAAAAGTTTATCCTTTATGGAAGCAGGAGCTTGCTCCTTGTTTTATCCTTTGCAGCCAATGGTAGCAATTTTCCTTGGCTGGCTGTTCCTAGGGGAAACTATTAATATGAACTTTGTGTTGGGAGCAGTTCTTATTATTGGCGGAATATTATTTAGCATCATGGGAGAACAGGAAACTACACCAACTCTAGAAGGCGAAGGATTAAAAAAATTTTCGTAGCTGCTAAAACTGCAGAAATTATACTATTGATATTACAAAAGGAATCCAAATGAATGCTACCTTGACCAGCTCGCAGACAAGGTAGCATTCTATTTATAGATTCAGTTTTATCCCCTGTGCAATTCTGCTGCCAAATTCATGATCTACTTGCATAAAATGATCAATCATTTTCTTCTGAATAGGCTCATACGCTTGATTTAAACTTTCTACAATATTTGAAATTAGATGTTTCTTTTCAAGCACGGACATCATCTGGTATCTGCGGCCTGCTTGGTAATAATCATCGCCTGTTATTTCGGATCGAGCCGCATTGCCTGAAACAAAATTCTGAGGAGATTTCCCGACTTCAGGTGCTGGCATGGGCATTCCACACCCTAATGTATTGGGTAAGTAGTTAGCAACACCTTCACTGTATATGGTTTGCATGGCTCCGTCCTGCATCTTATTAGCAATTGGCTTTCTTGGCATATTGGTGGGAAGTGACAAATAATTAACTCCTATACGGTATCGTTGCGTATCTCCGTAGGCAAAAATACGTCCTTGAAGTATTTTATCATTTGAGAAATCGATACCTGGTACAATAGCCGCAGGAGAAAAGGCAGATTGCTCAACCTCAACAAAAAAATTATCAGGATTTTTATTTAATACCATCCTGCCTACCGGCATTAATGGAAGTAAATCCTCCGGCCAAATATTAGTAGAATCCAATGGATCAAATGGTAAATTACATTCATCTTCCACTTTCAGAATTTGTACACGCATCTCATATTCAACAGCATTCCCTGCGGCGATAGTATCAAATAAATCCCTGCTCGCTATATCAGGGTCACTACCGGCAAGTTGAACTGCTGTCTTGCTGTCTATATATTCAACACCTGCGCAGGGTTCCCAATGATACTTTACATATACTTCTTCTCCTCGTACATTCACCCACTTATAGGTATTAACACCAAACCCTTGAATAGTTCTATAGCTTTTGACAGTACCATTATCTGCAAACAAATAAGTAAGAAAATTCATTGACTCCGGTCTGAGCGACATATAATCCCAGAAACGGCTGGCAGCTATTATTCCTCCCCGAATATTCGCAACAGGATCTGGCTTTAGCACATGAACTAAGTCTGGAAATTGAATCGGATCTCTAAGAGGAAATACCGGGATATGATTGCCAACTATATCATAATTTCCTTCATCCGTATAAAATTTTACAGAGAATCCTCTAATATCCCTCACCGTATCTGCTCCGCCCAAAGAACCGCCTGCTACTGAAAATCTAACAAAAACTGGTGTTTTCTTATCTGTGTCCTGTAAAAAGCTTGCCTTAGTTAATGAAGCCATTGATTTATAGGGTATAAAAAAACCGAAAGCTCCGGCACCTTTCGCATGTAATACTCTTTCTGGAATCCTCTCCCTGTCAAAATGGGAAATTTTTTCGAGGAAAACAATATCCTCAAGTAATATTGGACCCCATTCACCTACAGTTAATGATTGTTGATCATTGGTAACAGGTGTCCCCTGATTGCTGGTAAGATAGCGTTTCTCCATATTCTTTTCTCCCCCATATTACAATTTCTTTTATAATATATTTTATTTGGGGACTACTCATGAATAAGATTTTTAAAAAACATGACTAATCGAAAACGCTCATTTGAGCAACCTCTTATTATAAAAAAAAGGGTACTTTACATTAAATGTAAAGTACCCTTTTTTGAAGCATACTATTTTAGCATTTTTCTTTATTCTGCTTGTCGTTTTTCTTATTTTCATTGTTAAAAATCTCTTTAGCAAATTCAACATTCTTGTTTTGTTTTTTATTTTCTTGTTGCTTACATTCTTTTTCTTTCATATTTATCACCTCCAATATTATTATTGCCAAATCTCTAATTAAAATCAGATGAAATATAAACCTTAATTGTTATTTCTTGAAATATTCTTTAGCAATAATGTCTTGAACAAAGTAAAAAAGCTCGCAAATCTGCGAGCTTTTACATAAATGCAATTGGCAAGAAACAAATACTTTGCACTTTTCCAATTATATTAATGTTTGGTTATTGCTTACTTAGACGACCGTGCCTTAGCAATTTCTTCTAGGAATTTTTTGGCTGTCGCAGTAATTGCGGCATAATCCCCAGTCTTGGCACCAGCTGTTAAGCTGCTGCCAGCACCAACTGCTACGCAGCCAGCCTTAATCCATTCTTGAACATTGCTGACACTAACTCCGCCAGTCGGCATAATCTGTGCCTGAGGCAAAGGACCTTTTATGGCTTTAACCATGGCTGGGCCAAAGAGTTCACCTGGGAATAACTTAACAATATCACATCCAGCTTCCATACATTCAACAACTTCTTTTATTGTCATAGCTCCGGCCATCATTGGAATTTGATACCGATTACACAAACGTACAGATTCTTTATTCAGGCATGGTGATACTACATATTGCGCCCCGCTAAGAATGGAAATACGAGCAGTTTCAGGATCAAGAACTGTGCCTGCCCCAATAATTAATTCCTCTGGAGAATAGGTTTTCGCCAATTCTTCCATAATATGATGAGCATTTGGTACAGTAAAAGTCATTTCGATAGCTTTCATGCCGCCAGCCAAGCAAGCCTCTGATATCCGCTTAGCTTGGTCACCATTTTCAGCCCTTACTACCGCAACTAAACCAGATTTACAAATTTGTTCAAGTACTTGTTGTTTACTCAAAATCATTTCCCCTTTTCATTTACGGCTGCCTGCCAAAGCAGCAACCTTGATATTATTGAAAATGTAATAATTACAATAAACCATAC
>CAMKSY010000147.1 GCA_946415545.1 uncultured Pelosinus sp.
TACGCCGAAAGTACTTGGTTGGAAACGGCCTGGGAGGATAGGTAGTTGCTGGTTAGAATAAAGTAAAAAGCACTCATGAAGATGAGTGCTTTTTACTTTATTAGAGTTTACAAGCTTAGATAAGGACATGTTAGTATGTTCTGTATAGTAGTGGAGAAAAATATTTCTTTAGTTTTTTATTAGATCTTGCAGGAAGGCAATGTCTTTTTAGGGAAGAATACAAGATGGAAGGAGTGTCATACGTGAATATAGCTCTAAAACAAATTGAAGCAAAAGTTATGCAGGGAATTCGTCTTAATCGAGAAGATGGCATTGCTTTGTTTTCATGTAATAATTTGACCTGGTTAGGTTATCTGGCAGATATAGTTAGACAAAATGTTAGTGGTGATTATGTATATTATAATGTAAATCGTCATATTAACCTTACTAATATTTGTACTGCTCGTTGTGAGCTATGTGCTTTTGGATGTGATGCAGATAGTGCTCACTCCTATGCCATGAATAAGGAAAAAGCTTTAGAAATTGCTAAGCTGGCAGCTAAAGATCCGGACCTTAGAGAACTGCATATCGTGAGCGGCTTGCATCCAGACTGGCCTTTTTCATACTATGTCGATGTAATAAAGGAATTAAAGCAGGCATTGCCCCATATTCATTTAAAAGCGTTTACAGCAGTAGAGATTATATATTTTTCTACTATCTCGGGAAAGTCCGTTACCGAAGTATTACTTGAACTGCAAAATGCTGGTTTAAACTCTATGCCTGGGGGTGGCGCTGAGATATTGTCAGATCGGGTAAGAAATGAGATTTGTCCCAAAAAAGCTACTGCCGCTGAATGGCTGGAGGTAGCTCGCATAGCACATAGCCTAGGAATCCGCAGTAATGCTAGTATGTTATATGGTCATATTGAAACAGTAGAAGAAAGAGTGGATCATTTATTATCATTACGCAATTTGCAGGATAAAACAGGCGGCTTCCAAACGTTTATTTGCTTTCCTTTCCATCCTAATAATACGGTACTTGGTGAACGAATAGAAAGAACTTCGGTGTGGGATGAACTTAAGACGATGGCTATTTCTCGTTTGATGCTGGATAATTTTAAAAATATAAAAGCTTATTGGGTCATGCTAACACTCCCGATAGCTCAGCTTGCACTGGGATTTGGTGCGAATGATATTGATGGTACAGTAAGTGAAGAAAAAATCATGCATGCAGCAGGTGCAAAATCTGCTACATCATTAAGTAAGGATACGATTATTAAAACAATTCGCGAAACTGGACGTATTCCAGTGGAGCGGGATTCTATGTATAATATAGTTAAAATATTGTAATAACCACATTTTGACTACTAGAGTTTTTCTTAGAGGTTTCTCGTTAGTTCACTGAACTTTTGGGAAGCCTCTTTCTTTATTGTCTTTGTTACATCATTGATAATAGTAAGGAGAGTATCTATTCTTGAAAGACTATTACTTTTAAAGTGATATCTTTAAAAGTTTAGTTTGCTAGCCATCTTACCTTTGGGTGAGGCGGATACCTTTTTCTTCATAAGGCAAGGAGGAATTTGCCATTTATTGGAGAAATACTAGTATTAAATGTAGTAAATTGTATATAAAGTAAATTTATAACAATTTACTACGATAAGGGGGAAGATACTATTGCAAAAAAAATATATTTTGGTGGTGCTATATATATTGATTATCTCAATGATTGTAGGGGGTTGTACTACGACGCAGCAAGAAGTAATGAAAACTAGCAAATATCCTGAGAAGCCAATTACCTTAATTGTTCCCTTTAGCGCCGGGGGAGGAATGGATTTGTTAGCACGGGCATTGGAGAAGACAGCCACTACAAATTTGGGACAACCTTTAATAATTATCAATAAACCTGGTGGTGGAGGTACTATCGGGTGGAATGAATTGGCTGGTGTTGCTCCTGATGGTTACACCATCGGAATCAGCGGAGTGGATCTCATACTACAATCGTTGTATGGATCGACTAAATATAATTATCCAACAGCTTTAGAACCAATTGTACAAATTACCTCTTCGCCATTTGTGATGGTAGTACAAGCTGATCAGCCATGGGAGAATGTCGACGAATTGCTTGGGTATGCGCGGCAGCATCCAGGCCAAATAAAAATTGGTAACAGTGGCGTGGGTTCGGTTGCTCATGTACTTGGTGAAATGCTGGCTCACACTACAGATACTACACTTGAATCTGTTCCTTTTCGTGGTGGATCAGAGGCATTGACAGCGCTACTTGGTGGGCATATTCAGGCTACATTCACTAGCCCGGCAACGATTAAGGAACACCTAAAAAATGGCACATTAAGAGTGATTGCAGTACCAAATAACCAAAGATTGACTGACCCTATATTTGTAAATGTGCCAACTTTTAAAGAGCAAGGACTAGATATTGTATTTAATAATTGGATGGGTGTGGCAGTTCCCAAGGAAATGCCTATTGAGGTGAAGACTAAGCTAGCAGATGGATTAAAGGCCATCATTCTTGATCCTGAATTTAAAAATAAGCTAGAGAATATTGGACTTCAAGTCGACTATTTACCTCCCCAAGAGGCTCAACAGAAATGGCTGGATGATAGTCAAAGATTATCTAAAATAGTACAAGAGACGGGTATTTTAAACAAATTTAAAGAGCAAAAAAAATTAAATTAGTGAGGATGTAATCTTGTCCTTATAAACGATATAACTATAGACCTATATTGGTAATGCTAAATAAAAGCCCAGCGCGATGGCTGGGCTTTTTACTTGACATTATAATGAAAGAAACTGCACATTAATAATGTTCACATTTTTATCCCGAAATAAAGAAAAACATGTTAATTGTTGTATAAATGTTGCAATATAAATGTTTTTGTATTCTTATTTTATACAACTGCGAATAGTATTAATAACTATGTTACAGATTACTATGTTATAGTTAAAATATTCTAATTAAAAGGAACAGCCTAAATTGATATTAGCTGTTCCTTCTTTATGGATGGAGCTGTAGCCATCTTAATTAAATCTTTTCTATTGCAGTTCATTGAGTGTAGATACCAGTAAATGCGCACAGGCTACATTTGTTGCAACTGGGATATTATGAACATCACATATTCTAAGAAGGGCTGTGATATCTGGTTCATGGGGTTGAGCCGTTAGAGGATCTCTTAGGAATATTACTAGATCAATTTCTTCACAGGCAATACGTGCTCCGATTTGTTGATCCCCACCAAGCGGTCCAGATAAATATGTGGTGACATCCAGACCAACAGATTCTTTAATTAGCCGACCAGTAGTGGCAGTAGCTACTAAATGGTGTTTTGCTAGAATTTGTTGATGTTTAACAACAAATTCTAACATAGTTTCTTTTTTACGATCATGAGCAATTAATGCAACAGTTTTCATAACAACACCTACCTCTAAATTATAGATAGATAAATTATATCATAATTAACTTTACTAGTATGTTAAAGTTAATAACATAGTGTTAATTTTTGAAGATTTAATCCTGCTAAAGAGATGCAGGCTGTAACATTTAAGCTATGCCCATGCTATGAATCTCGGGTTGAAGCCACTTATACTGATGAGCGCCTAGCTTTAATGGTAAAGAATTTGAATCCATAATCTATTATAGCCAGACAAGCAGGATGAGCATTGATTTATGGCGAATAGAGGTAGTAATGAAGCTTTAATTTGCAAGGAGTGATTAAATGTGTTGCCATTTCTAATAATAGCATTCTTAGTAGTTAATTTCTTATATTTCTTTATGGAAATGCCCGTATTAGCATTTGGTTTTACGGATTGGTCCAATTTGGTAATTGCTTGGGGGATATTGTTTTTATTTATTTCAGCATTAATTTTGTTGAATAAATTTAGGCTATTTATAGCCAAAACAGCCTGGGGCGAAGTATTAAAAAAATTATTTCCTCAGTTATTTCAGGAACGGCCACATGTTGTCGATATCGCTAATTATCAAAATCAAGGACAAAATTATAAACGCTATAGAATGCTCGGCTTTGTAGGGATTATATTATTAGTAGTTGGTGTCAGTAATCTGTTGATTCTACCAATATTAACAAGTGCTCCAATGCTATATAGCAGCTCTTACAGAAGTTTATTAGGCGAGGTCAAAGAAAGCTCCTTTACATCTGATATCGAGCCGATAAATTTATCGCAAATACGAATCGTAGATGAAGAAACGGCTCGTAAACTGGCTGAGAAAATCATTGGCGAAGTACCCGCTTTAGGTAGTGAAGTGCAAATTGGTGAATTATCATTGCAGAAGGTACGAGAAAAGTTATATTATGTTGCACCGTTAGAGCATCGCGGTATCTTTCAATGGCTGACGAATTATACTAAAGGCAGTAAAGGCTTTGTTATGGTCTCTGCTACGAATCCACAAGATGTACATTTAGTTCAGTCGGTTAATGGCAAAGATGTATATCTAAAGTATCAGATGAAGGGTTTCTTCTTTGACTACTTGCCCAGATATGTATATTTCAATGGATTTTTTAATATAGGGATTTCAGATTTTTCTTTTGAAATAGATGATGACCTTAATCCATATTGGGTTGTGACGTTATATAAAAATAAAGTAGGCTATCATGGTTCTGATGCAGTAGGTGCCGTGATTGTAAATGCTCAAACGGGTGAAATCAGTCGGCATACTATTGAGGATCTGCCCCGCTGGATTGACAGGGTTCAGCCAGAATCCTATGTATATAAGCAAGTTAAAGATTGGGGCGATTACATAAATGGTTTTTGGAATAGTGTATTTGCCAAAATGGGAACCCTAAAGCCAACTGGGAATGAGCTTCATCTCATCTATGGTAATGATGACAGTGTATATTGGTATACGGGGATTACTTCATCAGGTAAAGATGGAAGTTCAGTCGGTTTTATTCTGATTAACTCTCGTACAAAAGAAGCTAAATGGTATAAGGTTTCTGGTGCTGATGAAGGTGGTGCGAAGAAATCAGCAGAAGGTCAGGTTCAGGAGAAATCCTATCGTGCCGGATATCCTATTCTGTATAATATTGGCGGTGTGCCAACTTATATTGCTCCTTTAAAAGATAAAGAAGGATTATTAAAGGCTGTATCCTTTATCTCCGTTGAGAACTATAATCTAGTAGGGGTCGGAGCTGATATTGAAAGTGGCTTGCGTGCCTATCAGCAAGTATTAGCCAGCAAAGGAAATCAGTTTGTTCCAAGTCAGGAAAATAAGGCACTGAAATTACAAGGTACAATCAGTCGCGTTTCTCAAGTGGTAAAAGGCGGAGAATCTTATTTTTACTTTATGATTGAGGGGGATAATCGTATTTTTGTCGGAAGCTCAAATACGTCACCCAAAATTCCTTTGGTTAAGGTAGGAGATCTCATATCTGTAACTGCAAATGATACGAAAGAAAATACGTTAAGCATCACTGAGTTTAAAGGTGAAAATTATTAAATAAACAAGTCATCCTGCTACAGCAAGTAGAAGGATGACTTGTCTTTATGTGGCAGATAAATTATAGTAGTGATAACGAGAGATACTATAAAAGAATAAATCAGTATCTTTTATAGGAGGTTTTTATTGTGAATTTTAATTTTGAAAAATACTCGACAAAATATACAGATAAAAAACTGTTTGAGAAGTTAAAAAGATTTTCCCTTAAAGCGGGTAAGAAGTTAGTATATGTTGTGTTACTTTTATATTACACGTTGCAGAAAGACAATGTTCCGAAAAAAGTGAAGGCGGTTATTATTGGTGCATTGGGGTATTTTATTTCCCCTTTTGATCTCATTACAGATTTTTTGCCTTTTTTCGGATATACAGATGATTTTGGTGCGTTGATGATGGCATTAGGGGTAGTTGCGATTTATATTGATAAGGAAACAAAAATCCGAGCAAAGTCCCGTTTAGAGTCTTGGTTTGGTAAAGTGGATGAAAGTGAATTGGAAGAGGTTAATGCTAAGTTATGAGTGCTAATAAATATAAGGCAACTTGTATATTAGGAATTGTCTCTTGTGGGTTCTTAGCAAGCTATCCTTTTTCCCATACGTTTTTTGGCGGCCTTTTAGCTAGAGGTTTTGGTGCTGCAATGATAGGTGGTTTAGCGGATTGGTTCGCTGTGTCCGCCTTATTCCGCCGCCCCTTGGGGATTCCATTTCGTACGGCGATTATCCCTCGAAATCGGGAAAAAATATTTCAAGCTTTGATCGATATGGTGGAGCATGAGATATTAATAAAAGAAAATATTAAGAAAAACCTGGATGACTATGATTTAACGGCTACATTACTGTATATTATTAATGAAAATAGCGGGAAGCAAGATGTGAAAAAAATGCTATATCGCTTTTGGCAGGATTTCGTTCTTCAGGTAAATCCGGAAGATTTAGAGGTATTAATTCAAGAATTTGTGGAAGACAATATACACAATATTAAGGCTCTTCCCTATGGGATTCCCATTGCTCAATGGCTTATGGAGCATAAATATGATGATAAAATAGTAGATCTTATCCTTGAGCAGTGTATTCTTGCTGCCGAAAATGAAAAGTTTTTCTATATGCTGGAAACTGTTTTTGCTGCTGTTACAAAAAAATACGAACATGGTATGAATCGAAGGAGAATATTTAATTTACTGATGGATTTATCTCCTAAGCAATTGGCAAGGGCAGCTCAGCATGGGTTGGTCAGTATATTTTTAGACATGAAATCCATCCAGCATCCTTTGAGGCTGGACGGAAAGGCAAAATTGCAACAGTTTGTAAGCAGGCTGCAGAATGATGCTGATTTTGGGCAGCGGGTCGAGTCATGGTTCCAGCAAAATATAATATATAAATTTAAATTAGGTGAAAAAATATCTCAGTCCACGGTAGCTGTATTTCATAAAGTGATTCGGGATAATCGGATGGCAGTGCGAGGGATGGAGTCTCTTATGGCACAGCTGGACATTGTTGTGGAAGATTTCGCGAATAATCAGGAAGATCGATTGAAAATGGATTTATACCTTAAGGCCATTTTAGGAGAATGGCTGGATCGCAACCATGATCAAATCGGCAGAATCGTAAAGGAGAGCCTTAATGAATTTACCAATGAGCGATTGGTAAATTTTATTGACAGCAAGATGGGTAATGATTTGCAGATGATTCGTATTAATGGCTCATTCGTTGGCGGTTTGGTAGGAATGATCTTATATATATTGACCTATTGGTTATAAATGCAGGTGAAGAAGATGAAGAATAAAAGCATAGCAAATCAAGTGTTACTATTTGTATTTTTACTATTTATATTGTCTGCCGGTCTTAAGCATTACTATCCAAATCGATTTGCTGCAGAAATGTTTTTTGCTGTAATGGAGGCGGCGTTGGTAGGTGGGATTGCTGATTGGTTTGCGATTACTGCAATTTTTAAAAAGCCCTTAGGTTTCCCTTGGCATACGGCATTGATCCCCAGGCATCGTCAGAAGGTAATTCGGTCGATTCGGAACATGATTGACCAAGACTTGCTTACCATACAATCCATTAAAAAAAAGGTTGAAAGCATCCGTTTTGTTGCTTTGCTGATTGGCGTGATTGATCATGAGAGAGGAAGGGAATTCATAAGAAAATCTTTGGAACGATTTGGAAAGGATATTTCCAGTAAGCTTGATGTTCGAGATTTTGTTAATCCTATGGAAGATTTTATTAGAAAAGAAATCAAAAACATTGATCTTATCTCGCAGATAAACAACATAGTCAGGTGGTTATTAGAAAATGACCGTGCTCGAATGATAACAATGTATATTGTAGATGAGCTTATCAATCAGTTAAATAAAAATGAGGCGAAAAACAATATTTATCAGTATTTAGAGGAAGTGACGCAGACGAAGAATCGGTCACCTTTAGAGAGAGCCTTTCTTTGGCTAGGTGAGCAGACGAATAGCGTAAGCCTTTCGGATGCAGCAGATGTTTTTTATGCAGAGATCCTGGCAATTTTGCAAGAGATTAAGAACCCCGATCATGTTATACATCATAGAATCTATGAGAATTTAACAGCGATAGTTGAAGCACCTGAAAGAAATTATACGTGGCTAGAACAAGTGGAGATCTGGAAAATGACATTGGCGGCAGAAGTTGAATTAGGTGACGCAGTGATTGATGTATCGGAGGATTTTCTAAAGATAACAAATATACATTTGAGTCCTCAGTTCATTGATTGGATCTATACGCACATGGATCGATATTGGATATTTTTTAAGGAGAATATTGAGCTGCAAGATTGGTTGGAAGTGCGTATTAAACAGGTCGTCTATGAGCTTATCGAAAAAGAGCATTATATCATTGGTGAGATTGTCCAACGGGTTTTAGGGGAATTTAGCGATGATAGGCTGAATCGTTTCGTAGAAGAAAAAGCAGGGGATGATTTACAATGGATTCGCATCAATGGGTCTATCGTAGGCGGTATAGTCGGTTTACTACAATTTTTTTTCTTACACTATGTTTATGATCCCTATGTAGTTCCTATTATACAAAGCTGGATTTAAGGTAAGAGGATGAAAGAACGTTTTGTAATTGCAATACTTATTATTATGGTAGTCCTATTAGAAATCGTTGATGAAATGGCGAAAAGAATCACCTCTCTATGGATGAGAAGGTGATTCTTTCTTACAAGTATAACGATATTCAAACGCTATTTTTAGCATTCGGTCATATACTAATAGAAGGCGCTGAAAGATATTTTATAATAAGGGAGTGGCGAAGATGAAGATTGGCTTAATAGGGATTGGACGTATGGGAAGAGTATTGGCAGGATTATTAGCAGGTCAGGTAGATCTAGTTATATATGATCGGAATATAGAAAAGATGAAAAAAGCAGCGGATGAACTTAATGTTTCTATTGGGGATTCATTTGAAGAGATGGCTGATTTGGGAATTATAATTTTGGCGCTCCCTGATCAAGAAGTCGTGAATTGTATTAGAATATTTAATAGCATAAATAAAAATGTAAATGTGATTAATATTGCTACGAACGCGAGTCAAGACATGCTAAACAGTATAGCCGATTCCCATGTAAGCTGCATTTGTGCTAAATTTGTTGGCCACGCAGGTGAGATTGCATCAGGACATTCTCCGGTCATTATTGTCAATCCCTTTCCTGTAGCGTTAGTCGGAAAAACTGTTGAAATTTTTCAATTCGTTGGACAGGTAATTATCGGCGAAGCAGATATAGTGTATACCATAAATACGGTGGCTGCTCAGAAAGCGATTGAAGCGAGCGTTGCTATCGAGGAGGCTTTACAACAAAAAGGGATTACTGATCCAGGAATTATAAAAAGTGCTATCGGCCAAGTTGCTGCAGGAGTGATGAAATCCTATGCTGAGGGCAACTTGGGACCTTTCGCCAGAGAAATTCTACAATCTGTCAAGCATGAAAATGAGGCAGAAAGCTTGTAAGTATTATGGGTGGAACGGTAGGGAATGTTATGAGCCATAAAGGCGCAATGCCCCATCAGCGGCATTGCGCCTTTATGGCTCGTTTTTTTATAGAGTATCTATAAGATGGACCGTGGAAAATAACAAAATTAGCTGCAAAACTGTACCTGTTTAAAAATAAAAAACTGTATATTTTAATAAGGTCTATTTTGTTTTATAATAG